>PWPN01000170.1 GCA_003557125.1 Phycisphaerae bacterium
GCCATCAGCGCGCGCAGCTCGCTGGCGAACAGCAGTCGGCCGTCATGGACCGCATAGCACAGCGGCTTGATCCCGAACGGGTCGCGCGAGAGATGGCCGACACGCGCCTGCACGTCGAGCCAGGCCATCGCCCACATCGCGTCGAACCGGAGCAAGGCGTCCGGCCCCCACACGGCACAGGCGTTGAGCACGACCTCCGTATCCGAGGCTGTCCGGAAGGGCCGATCGATCCGGTCGCGCAACGCGAGGTAGTTGTAGAGCTCGCCGTTGTAGCTGATCGCCCACCGCCCGTCGGGCGAGACCATCGGCTGATGCGCTTCGGGCGTGGGGTCGATGACCGCCAATCGGGTGTGGGCCAGGCCCGCACTGAAACCCGCGCCGTGGTGCACCCAGAGCCCCTGGTCGTCCGGCCCGCGATGGCCCAGGCACGAACGCATCCGTTCGAGCCGGGAGCGGTCGATGGGCCGACCGCGAAAGTCGATAATGCCGGCGATCCCGCACATGAGGCTGCTGTGATCCTTTCTAGCCGCTTAAAAGGCGTCATCCACGCACGTGATTGTTTTCAACCGGCCGCCAAACGCAAGGGCTTCCCCACAGGAGCGACCGGCGGTGATTCATGCTCCCCCAAGCCCTGGAGCTCTCCCATCACGCACCAAGGCCTCCTTTTCGCCCGCAAAGCGGCACAGGATTCTTTTGACAGCCCGGCGAGGGCTCGTATGATACCTGTCGGTCGGGCGGCGCGGCCCGATCGAACGGCGCGATCACCATTTCCTCATAGGCCTTTGGGATGTGTTCTGCCATGCAACAAGCTTTGCCATGGAATCGTACTGGCTTGCTCCGGACACGGATCGGTCGGCTCCTGATGCTGGCGGCTGGGTTGTGGGTATGCGCTGCGTCCGTTGCGGCCGAGACGCCGACCGACGCACCGCAGTCCGATAATCCGCCTCAGCAACCGGCTGCAACGCCCGCGGGCGGCGGCGTGGTCTCCACCGAGCTCGATGGCTTGATCATCCGCCAGCTTCGCATCACGGGGTTGGACGTCATCGATGAGGCGTACGTTCGCAACCAGATCCGGACCTCGGAAGGGTCCGCCTTCAGCAGCGAACAGCTCCAGCGCGACATGAGCCGCCTCCTTCGGACGGGTCGTTTTCTGGACATCCGCCCCGAGCCCGTGCGGGTGGCCGACCAGGTCGACCTGACCATCCACCTCATCGAGAAGCCGCAGGTCGCCGGGCTGCTCTTCGAAGGCAACGAGGAATTCTCGGACAGGGATCTGCGCGACGTGCTCATGTTCTCCGAGGGCGACCCGCTCGACATCTTCGAGGTGCACAGCGGGCAGGAAGCGATCCAGCGCCTCTACCGCGAGAAAGGCTACGCCTACGCGGAGGTCACCTACGACGAGCAGCGGCTTCGGGACGATAACGTCGTCGCCTACCGGATCGTGGAGAACCAGCGCGTCCGGGTGCGCCGGATCAGCTTCGTGGGCAACATCGCCTACACCGACCGCGAACTCTCCGGCCAGATCGAAACGCGCACCTACATGCTGATCTTCCGCACGGGAGACTTCGATCCCGACCGTGCCGAGCGCGACGCAGCCCGGCTCCAGACATACTATCGCGAGCGCGGCTACCTCGACGCGGAGGTCGGCTACGAAGTCGAATTCCTCGACGTCGCGCGCGAACGCCTCGAAGTCATCTTCCGCATCAGCGAGGGCGAGCTCTACACGATCCGGGAGATCATCTTCGTGGGCAACGAACTCTACGAAGAGACGGAGCTGCTCGATGTGATGCACCTTCGTGCGGGCGATCCGCTCGTGCAGGCCAGGCTGCTGTCCGACATCCGGGCGATCGAGACCGCCTACGGTTCACGCGGCTACATCTACGCGCGGGTCGTGCCGAACTGGGTATTCGCCGAGGAGCCCAGCCAGGTCGTCCTGACCATCACGATCACCGAGGGCGAGCCGTTTGAGATCGGGTGGATCGAAGTTCGAGGCAACATGCGGACGCGCGAGAAGGTCGTTCGCCGTGAGCTGCGCTTCTACCCGGAGCAAGTCTACGACATCACCAAGACGCGGGCAGCCGAGCAACGGCTCAAGGACCTGCCCCTGTTCACGGAGGCGACGATCGAGCCGATCGAGCCGGACCCGCCCGCGCCGAACGTGCGCGACGTGCTCGTGAACGTCGAGGAGAACCCGCGGACGGGCCACTTCATCGCCGGTGCCGGCGCCAGCAGCGACAGCGGCCTCGTGGGCAATATCGTCCTGGAAAACACGAACTTCGACATCGGCAAGTGGCCTCGGACGTGGGAGGAGCTCTTCCGCGGCCAGGCGTTCCGCGGCGCGGGGCAGACCTTCCGCATCCAGCTCGAGCCGGGCACGCAGTTCAACCGCTTCCGCGTCGACTTCCGCGAGCCGTACCTCATGGATCGGCGCGTCGGCCTGGGCACGAGCTTCTATCTCTTCGAACGCGGGCGCGACGGGTACGACGAAGGGCGCATCGGCGGACAGGTCAGCTTCGACCGGAGCTTCGAGGAGGGGCCCCTGGCCGACTGGGTCGGTGAAATCGCGCTCCGCACCGAGTATGTCAACGTCTCGAACCGGACCTCGTTCGCCGCTCGGGACATCCGCGACGTCGACGGCGGCAACTACCTGTCGAGCATCAAACTCTCGTTGATGCACGACACGACCGACAGCCGATTCAACCCGACGACCGGCCATCGGTTCCACGTCTCCTATGAGCAGTTCGGCGCGATGGGCGGCAGTTTCTACCACGGGCAATTCACGAGCGGCTACGCGCGGCACTGGACGGTCGCGGTCGATGACCAGGATCGGCACAGCGTCGTCAGTGCCCGCGTGCGCGGCGGCCAGATCATCGGCGACGCGCCGGTCTTCGAGCGCTTCTACGCCGGCGGTATCGGGTCGATGCGCGGCTTCGATTTCCGCGGCATCAGCCCACGCGACGGCCTTCGGAACAACCGCGTCGGCGGCGACTTCATGCTGCTCGGCGGGGCCGAGTACTCCTTCCCGCTGTACGCCAAGATGCTCCGCGGCGTGTTCTTCGCCGACATGGGTACGGTCGAACGGCAATTCGGGATCTCGACCTGGCGTGCGGCTGTCGGCGGTGGCATCAGGCTGACGCTCGACATGTTCGGCACGATCCCGATGGAGTTCGACCTGGCCATGCCGCTCTCGACGCATTCGGACGACCGCACCCGATTCTTCAGCTTCTTCATCGGCGTGCCGTTCCTGTGATGCAAGATGACTGGTAGTCCGAACCTGTGATGTAGGCTGTCCGGAATCCGAGCCGCGACCGTGAGGGAGCGATCTGGCGCGCTGTGCCACGCAGGGTGCCACGGGCGTTCCCCGCACGGGTGGTACGGGCGTCTCGCCCGTTTGATGCGCACGGTGCCGGGTGCCACTGGCGGCTTGTCCGCCAGTGCGATGATTGATTCCCCCCCTTCCAAAGGGGGGGGCAAGGGGGGGGGCCTGACTGCGTGACACGAGATGGGAAGAACCCCCCTCAATCTGCCCGACGTTATATAAACGCTCCAACCTCAACATTTCCATGGACCCGTGCCACGATGCCGTATAAACTGCCCCCATGGCACATCCGAACCGACAGCAGATCCTGACAGCCGCCTTGAAGGCGCTCTTGGCCGCCGCCGAAACGAATGCCCTCGTCAAAGGCGCGACCACGTTCGTCGCGGAGCTCGGCAGCGCGGCGAAAAGTCTGCCCCCTGAGCAGCGCGATACATTCGCCGACGCCACGGACGACGAGCTACGCGACGCCTTGGTCCAACTCGACATCGTTTCGCGCAACGCAGGTTACGCGGCCGTCGGCGTGGACAGAATCCTGGAGAGCTTAGCCGACGTCCAACACGATCTCGCCGCAGAACTGCGAGAGATGCGGGCCGAGCTTCAGAAGCTCCGGGAACTGACGGAAAAGCTTCAGGAAAAACTGACGCACGAGCGGCAAAGCGCTGCCATGCTCACACGGAGCGTGGAGGGTGTGCGCATGTTGGCAGAAACAGTCCACAGTTACGCACCGAGCCAGGAATTGCTGCGCATCGCGGAAACGTTGCAACAAGCATTGTACGAATACGACGAACGTTTCGGCCAGGTGGCCTTATCGGCTGAGGACGCTCTTGATCTGCGCCTGTCCAGAGCCACGGTTGAGAACACACGCCGTTGTTTCGACAAGGCGCTCGAGCTTGTGACCGATGCCGATGTCAAGACAGAAGAGGCCACCCTGACGGACCATCTCGAACGCGTTATCGCGGTCCATCGGGTGCGTGCGGATGCTTTCTATGGCAAGGCGGACTGGGAAAACGCCCTCACCCATTATCAACGCATCCGCGAGTTGCGGCCCGAAGACTTGGGCGCGGTCATGATGGCGGGGGTCTGCCTGGCACGGCTGGCGCGGCATCAGGAGGCCTTTCAATGTTTCGACGTAGCGGTCAAGCACTTTACGCGACTGGTCGAGCAGGAAGGCCGATCTGAATTGGTCAATGATCTGGCGATGTGCTTGAACAACCGCGGTCTTGTATTACGCGAACTGGGGAAACTGTCCGAGGCAATGGTGGACTACGACAAGGCAGTCGAGATCCGTACGCGCCTGGTCGAACAGGAAGGCAGATCGGAACTGGCCAACGATTTGGCGATGATCCTGAACAATCGCGGCAACGCATTTGGCGATTTGGGAAAATTGGACGAGGCAATGGCGGACTTCGATCAGTCAGTCGCGATCCGTACGCGCCTTGTCGAAAAAGAAGGCCGATCTAAATTGACCAACGACTTGGCCATGAGCCTGAACAACCGCGGCAACGCATTGAAAGATCAAGGGAAAATTGACGAGGCAGTGACTGACTTCGACAAGGCAGTCACGATCTATGGTCGCCTGGTCGAAAAGGAAGGCCGATCTGAATTGGCCAACGACCTGGCCATGAGTCTGAACAATCGCGGCAACGCATTTGGCGATTTGGGGAAACTGGACGAGGCCATGGCGGACTTCGATCAGTCAGTCGCGATCCGAACGCGCCTTGTCGAAAAAGAAGGCCGATCGGAACTGGTCAACGATCTGGCGATGAGCCTGAACAACCGTGGCATTGCGTTATGCGCTCAAGGCAAACTGGCCGAAGCCATGGCGGACTTCGACAAGGTAATCGATATCTATACGCGACTGGTCCAACAGGAAGGACGATCGGAACTGGCCAACGACCTGGCGTCCAGTCTGAACAACCGTGGCATCGCATTGAAAGATCAAGGGAAACTGGACGAGGCAATGGCGGACTTCGACAAGGCAGTCGAGATCCGTACGCGTCTGGTCGAGCAGGAAGGCCGATCTGAATTGGCCAATGATCTGGCGATTAGCCTGAACAACCGTGGCATTGCGTTACACGCTCAAGGCAAACTGGCCGAGGCAGTGACGGACTTCGACAAGGCAGTCGAGATCTATACGCGCCTGGTCGAAGAGCAAGGGCGGTCTGAACTGGCCAACGACATGGCGGGTTCTTATTACAATCGGGGCATTGCTCTCAGATTGCTTGAAAGACTGGAAGATGCCCTGGATGACGCCGAAAAGGCGGTCGCGATCTTTTCCGATCTGGTTCACAACAAGGGGCGGGTAGAGTTTTCCTCGTCGCTGAATGAGGCAGAAAAGCTGCGAGACGACATCCGCAAGGAGATCGACGCTCGGCTCACTCCCCCGTCACGGTGACGATGATCTCGCGTTGGCGGGGTTTGACGTCGCATTCGAGGTGGAAAATCTGCTGCCAGGTGCCCAGAGCGGGGGTGCCCTCGCGGACGGGGACGGTCAGGTCCGGGCCCAGCCAGGTCGCCTGGAGGTGCGAGTGCGCGTTGCCGTCGTGCCAGGCGAGCTCATGGCCGTAGTCGCGGCCGGGCGGGATGAGCCGATCGAGGATGTCCGGCAGGTCGCGGGCCAGGCCCGGCTCGAACTCGATCGTACCCACCGCCCCCGTGCTGCCGACGTTGAAGACGTGGGCCGTGCCCGTGCGGATGCCGGACGACCGCACGATCCGAACGACAGCCTCGGTCAGGTCGCGTATGTCGCGGTGGCCTCGGGTCTCGAAAACGATCCGGTCCTGGTGGGTCATCGCCTCGCTCCGCACAGGGAAACACTTCGTCCGGGGCAACGGTCGAGAGGTAACATTGTAATCGTCGGCAGAGTTCGGGCCAGCGCAGGGGCGTCGCGTGCGCCCGGCGCTGCGGCAGCGTCAGACACTTCAAAAGTGACGGAATTTCGCCGCCATATAAGCACACGCTTCCCGCGTGGCCTTGCTTTTGCAGGCGAGGCTTCGTGAACGCAGGTTTCAGTCGATACGGACGATCGAGTCGAGCGATCCGAACTCGTTGGGTGCGTGCGCTTCGCCTTCCGAGTCGTGCACCCATTCTCCATCGACGAGGAATTTGTAGCGGTATTCGCCGGGAGACAAATTGATCCGCTTGCGGAACGAGCCATCCTTCTGGCGGGCCATCTTGCCGTTCTCGGGGTTCCATTCATTGAATGTGCCGGCCAACAGGACCTTCTGGCAGGAGTTGCCGGGTGCGTAGACAAAGGTGACCTGCGATTTTCCCTTGCGAATGATCATCGCTCCACCCTTCTTTCTTGTAGATATCCTGGCCTGTCACGACCTCAAGGTGCGCTATTCTAAATGGACAACCGTTCGGTTTCCATCATCTTACGCCGATTTCGGGATCGGCGTACCCATGGTCACATATTGTATGGGCATTGTGCTACAGCCGCACTGCAACCTTACTATGAAACATCATAGCATCGGGAGATCGCCGGGGCCTTTGGTGGGAAGTTCGGTCTCGCCCATGAGGTAGTGATCGACGCTACGGGCGGCCTCGCGCCCTTCGCTGATCGCCCAGACGACGAGGGATTGGCCTCGCGACATGTCACCGCAGGCGAACACGCCGGGCACGCTCGTGCGGTAGTGCGCGTCGGTCTGCACGTTACGGCGCGCGTCGAGCGCGAGGTCGAGTTGCTCGATGACGCCGCCGGTCTCCGGGCCGACGAAACCCAGGGCCAACAGGACCAGGTCGGCCGACCAGACGCGCTGCGTGCCGGGGATCTCCGTCATCGCGGGGCCCGTACCGTCGGCGGACGCGCTCCATTGGACAGCCACGGTCTCGACGCCCGTGACACAGCCTCCTTCGCCGACGAAACGTTTCGTGAGGATGCTCCATTTTCGCTCGACGCCTTCGCGATGCGAACTGCTCGTGCGGAGTTTCATCGGCCAATAGGGCCACGGCTGATGCGCGGGGCGTTCCTCGGAGGGCTGACCGAGCAGCTCGAACTGCGTGACGCTCGCTGCCCTGTGCCGATTCGATGTTCCCACGCAGTCCGAACCCGTGTCGCCGCCGCCGATGACGACGACGTGCTTTCCGCTCGCCA
>PWPN01000202.1 GCA_003557125.1 Phycisphaerae bacterium
AGAAGTGGACCCCGGTTTTTGGTCAGACCGACACATGAATATCTACCGCTCTCGGGCCGCCTAGCGCACATCCAGTTTACCGAAATACACGGCATCTCGTGTTCGCCGCCCAGACTGGGTTGGGGCGATCAATGGTCGGGCCCCACAGGCAGGCGCTTTCACCCCCAACGAGTGTTGCCCACCCGAACACCACGCGCAAACAATAAAGCTCAATTTCATGCGGACGGGTACCCGCTCGGGCGATCGCCGACGCACGCGCGCCGCAGGACCGCACGAACCAGGCAGAGGTCTTGAGGACGTTTCCCTTCGTCCAGGCCGACGCGTCAGTAGAAGCGACGGATGCCATAGCCTTCTTCGAGCCAGAACGTGCGGCTTCCCTCCGTGATGCGCGCACCATCGTCATCCACACGCACGATCCCCTGCATGGTCCGTACACCCCCGGCGGAATCCTCGAGCTCCATGGTGAAGTAGGAAACGCCGTTGATCTCCTCCAACACCGCCGCGAATTCGGCTTGGCGTGCCTTGATGTCGGCTTCCGTGTAGCGATCGCCACGCCCGGTTGTGGTCTCTTCCGTCCGAGCAGGAGCGGTCTTCGCCGCCGTCTTCTTCTTTGCAGGAGGCATTTTCGCCGTCCGTTGTGAGTTGCCAGGATCGTAGCATGCGGGACCCATTGCCCCAATCCCGTCCACTTCTTATACTCACGGCCTAATTCCGCTCGCTCCGCGAGCTTCGACATCACGCTCTTCGTGATGCTCGATCATAGAGTCCCTTCCGGTCCCGCTTGGTAGACCGGATCCACACAGGGATTCCAGGCTCTTCTTCGAGCCCTATTTCCCCATTGGGAGGCAACCCCTCCCCTTGGGACAGGTGCCTCCTCTCATTGCTGGAGGCACCATGAGGCTTTTGATCATTCTGGGCGGTATTGTTCTTTTTGCCTGGGGCACTGTCCATGCGGCAGTCTCCAGTCTGGAACACTTGGCGATGGCTCTCTGAGCCATCGCCAGTGCGGGTTCTCCCGCGTGGTCCTCACCACTGCAGAGCATTCGAACGAGTGCTCTGCGGGGTGGGGATCACGCAACCAGAGGAGAAGCCGCCATGCCGACCAGAATCATCAGCCTAGAAGGTCGCGCCGTTCGTTTTGAGCACCATGCGCGGCCGCTGCCGCTCGGGCTGCTGAGCAAGATGGCCGAAAGCCTGGTGGGTTCACCCCTCCCGGAACAGCCAGAGCCTGAAGACGTGCATGTCGTTCTGGAAATGGTGGGCCTCGCTCGCAAGAACGACCAGGTGATCATCATTGCCTGATGATCCACAGGGCGCCCCGGTGAACGATCGCCGGGGCGTCTTTGATTGTGAACCTACACTCTCCCCTACCTCTTGCACGACCAGTATCCGATTGTCGATGAACCGCTCGACTACATTTGGATGCCTCGATACCTGGTCGGCTGCCACCCGATGCCCCGCATGATCTGCAACACCCAGGCTCCGCGAGAACGAATCGGTACAACCCCCTCCCACATCCCCGCCTTGGGGCCATTCCGGCCGGCATAGCGCCAGCTCTATACCATTTGGTAATGGTCGGACTCATTCAGGATATGCAGACTCGACAACACGTGGGGGTCATAGTCGCTATTGAAGTCGCACTGGGGGATACAATGACGCGCTTTCCGTTCACTTCGCTGAAGTGGTTGTTCGCAATAATGCTCGCTCTCGCCCTTGTCGCGTGTGGAGGCAGCAGCGGCGGTGGGGGGTCCACGGAACAATCGCCTGACGATCAAGGTGAGGAGGACGTCGCCGAAGGCGTTGAGGATGATACGGCACCCACGGCCGCGACTCATCCACATCAAACCTATGCCGGCGCGGATGTTCAGGCATACCGGCTTTCTGAGGTTGGTACCTGCGCCCTTGCCGAGAGCGATAGTCCGACCGTCATCGACTCGGTAGATGCTGCTTCTGTCGAGGATCCCAGTTCATATCTCCATGGCCGCTTCTCCATTGACCTAAATGGCGTGGACGATGATGAATGGGTTGTTGTAACGGCGGTAGATGGTAAGCGTCCAGAAGATCCCAATGACCAATCCAGTGACGTGGAAGCTCTACGCGTCGCGGGCCCTGTGTATGCGATTGCTCAAGCCCGCGATTGGCGGAACTCAGAGCTCGAAGTGTCTCCACTCACCGACATGACGTGTATGAAGGTCCATCAGGCCGTTCTACAAGGAGAGTCGGTTTCCGATGTTGCTGAAGAGATCATAGAAGAAACGAATGACGAATGGCGAACTGAAAATTCCGACGAACACACTGATGCCACTACCGACACGCATAGCGCTACGTCTCAATCGGAACCCGAAGACGACGCAACGGGTGAGGAAGGGGCCGCTGACTCTCTGATACGACGTCATTATAGCGCCGCCCTCGAAACGGGCGCATCCATTGATTCACGGATGAGCATCATCACCTTGATGCAATCCGCGCTGGCGGGTGAGGCGTATAGCGAAGGGGACGGTCACGCCACGTATACCCACGAAACAGAAAGTGACGCCATTGTTTCTATGCGCATGTCGGATATACAAGGTGTTGATGGCTCGAATGAAGAACGTATCGGCGTAAGTAGAATGTCCTCCTCAGGCGTTTCCATGCAGGCCCGCGTTTCGGCGCATGAGGCGGGAGGTCTCTCTTATCGTGCACGTTTCGATGCCGCTGGCTCGGAGCTCGTTATCGCCTTTGTGACTGATGCCGATATCCTCAGTAGTACATCGAGAGAACACTTTGAGTCCGTGATCGCCGATATGACACCGCGGATCAAGCGGGCAAAAGACGGCGGCACAGAATACGTCGAAATCGACTTTCCGACTGACCTACTGCCGCTGTGGAACAGTTCCCGCATTTCTGTATCGTTGGATGGGGATGAATACCAAAACGGGAGCCGCACACTCTGGCTCATTGAAGAGAATCCAATAATTGGATGGCACTTCGAAGAGCCACCGATGGACCCGGAAGACATTGAGTATGAGTTGCCTGATGGGGTAGAAGAAGGTGCTGTGATTCTCGAACGGCAGCCGAAGTTCGTGCAAGGGTCTAATCTGAAGGTCGCTACTGCTGGTTTCTTTTCCGCCTGCGAGTACGTGGAGGACGGATCATGGGCGCCGATTGGAAGAATGGCCGACGTTGACGGGGGTTCATTCCATGGTCCTGACACATGGGCCAGCTCGCAGCCGTATCTGATTTGCATTAAACATGATGAGCTACCGCTCGAGACAACATTTGACGAGTCGCCCAGCCAGGGTCGCGATGTTGGAAATGTCTTGTTCCAGCTCTGGCCCGAGGAAGTGGGAAGTTCTGTGCTCCCGCCGCTGCGCGAGTGGGGAGGTGACCGTTATCCCACTGACGTCGTCGTATCAGTGCCAGGAATATCCTTTGGTGTCCAGACGCACCTCGGCTCTGAGCCTGGTGGAGATGGTTGGGCATGTCTGTTCTCCCGAGATGCAAACGCACGGGTGGGCGACTGCGCGTTCAATGAGGATCTGGCGTTCTGGGTGCGGCCATTTCCGCATGATCAAGAGAAAACCAGAGCTGTGAACGTCAGCTTTGAGGGGGACGGAGCAGGTACGGTCGAAGTGCAGCAAGATGGCGAAACAGTGAAAAGTTGTAGTCAGGAGTGCACGGCCACTGTTTCTATCAACGCGGAAGTCCAGATCGAAGCCATTCCGGCGAACGGAAGTGAACACGTGGGTTGGACAGGTGCATGCGACGTATCTGGCAGTGGCAAGTGCACGCTCACGGCCCACCCCGAATCTCTATTCAAAGTCGACGACGTGACAGTGGTGTTGACGCGTTTTGAAGTACCTTATCGATTTCAAGCAACGTCTAGTCGTGTCGATCACGGGGGAGACTACGCCGGCGAGTGTCATACCGAGTTTGGTGTCCACTCGAAAGTTGCGGACTGGAATTCAATTAAGCAATTGAGTGACCAAGGCGACGCGCTTGACGATCTCCGCTTGATCTTGGAAGGCAACGGGAGTCATTGGGTTTCTCGAAACGGGGATCATCAGTTTACCTACTCTAGAGACTATTTGATGGCGTACCATGGGGGTGAACTGCCATCTGGCTGGGATGCGTATGACGATATCAATGATTATGAATACAGTCTGGGATCTTGGAACTCTCCCCGTAATGTCTTGTGTTACTTCCCTTGATGTTTACAAGTTGAGTAATTACCCGACACTAGGGGCCTCCCACGACTCCGATTATGCCGCTTTGAGGACGGCCGTTTCATCCTCTTTCGGGATGATCGGTGGCAGCTTCTTTCTGCTCAATTTTCCGTGCAAGACGTCCGCAGAGTCTTGACCTTAGAGCCGTCAGCGCCGGATTGGTGTGCTTGGGGAGGTAAAACTCGATGAAAGCGTCCGACTCAACCTCAGCGGCTAGCACGTGATGGTCTAAATCGAGCGTACGGGCTCGTCCGCCCATAAAAAGACCCACGCCGGGGTCTACCGGCGTGGGTCTGTAGAAGTCTCTCGGCTTTTCTCATGGACGCCAGACTCGCCCTTGTCGTTAGCTGGCCCGGCGCACAGCGTGGTCGATCAGGATGTGATCGACCACGATGGCCTCACCGCGCACGAGGAACTGGTTCCAGCAGGTATCGTCAGCGTACAGGTAGTAGCATTCAACCCACCGACTCGTGTCCTCGTTGTATTGAAGCTCCGGCTTGGAAAAAATGAAGCCGAGGCCCTCCATGCGATTCTCGATCTGTTCATTGAACAACGCGATAGCCTGGGCAATCGCCTGCTCGGGAACATCGGTGGAGAATCGCAGTGCGCAAGATCGCTTCGGCATCTCGCCTACGCTGATGCCTTGTTCGTTTGCTGGACTGGTTGTGGCCATTATATGGACCTCCTGTTGAATACATCGGGGCGGACCCCCGCAAGCACCCCCACCGGAGGCGCTTGAGGGGGCCCACCCCGAAGGGAGGGCCCTACATGGCCGGTTCAGGCCACGGCGATGTACAAGCTGATCGCACCAAGCCCCGCGCCCAGCACGCCGAGCGCGACGCTGATGGTGTCCCGCCGCATGGCGAAACGCTCAGCCCGGATCTCGTGGTTCCAGTACCGCGAGAAGACCTCCACCCAGGTTGCCTTGCGCACCCGGATGGAGGCGTTGCGTGCCGCCTCCTTCTTGCCGAGTGCGAGTCGTGCCCGGCTCTCGTAGTCGAGAAGGAGTTCATGTTTGCGACCATCCGTATGGCCGCTGCCCACCACGACGCGGACGATCTTGTCGCCCGTGTGCCGGTTGGTAATGGCGACGTAGTCACCCCGGCAGAATTTTCCCCCTTTCGGTTTTTTGTACGGAGACACGTAGCTGTTGTACAGCCGTACGAGCCCCTGCCCGACGTCCTCTTCCGGTGCCGCGCGGACACAGGTCAGCGTGATTGTCAGACTCATGCCTTTGACCTCCCCTGTTCGGGCCAGACTCGCTTGTACGCATCGCCATCGACGATGTAGACCGCTTTCGTGGATCCGTTGCCATGGCGGGCGTACAGCTCCAGCGAGCAGTAGCCATCCCATGACGAGATGATCGGATCGAGGTTGCGGGCCGTGCACAGCTGGTCCAGGCCCTCCTCATCGAGGACCGGAGGAAGAAAGACACGTCTGGCCTCCACGGGCGTCCCCCGATTGGCGGTCTGGCCATAGGGCCGGACCGGTTCGGCGTCCGCCTCCTCGGCATCACTCGCCATCGGCCGGTGACCCTGAATGTCCCCACGGTCGATCTTGCCGGATCGACGCCGGGACGAACGCAGCGTGCCGGGATGGCGTTGCTTGTAGTCCAGGAACGACCGCTGACGAATGAGCGCCTCGAACTGGAATGCCAGGCGGAAAGGACATTCATCCGTGGCCAGGCCGTCCAGCCGTTTGAGAAATTCCTCGTAGCAACCGACCACGGTGCGATCGAGCTCCCATTCCTCGTACTCCGAGGCAAGAAGCGCGCGCACCTGGTCGATCACTGCGCCACGAATGAAGAACCAATTTGGAGCACTCAGAGCAGCGAACTGTAGCCGTCCGCGCAGGGGTCCTTTCAGCGCCCGGTAGACCTGCCCCGGGTTGATTCGGTCCTGCACCTTCGCCTGCCTCTGGATCCACTCCTCAAGCGCCGCCTGCGCTGCGGTGAGATCCCGCGCCTTCGCGAGACGCGTCTCAATGCGCTCCACTGCCCCCCTCGGCCAGTTGCCGGAAGGCCCGTAGAGCGAGCGCAATGTATTCTGCGCCTTCGGCAATCCCCATTGGACAAACGTCGGGGACTGCTGGATTGCCTTCACCATGGGTGACCTCCTTACCGCGCGGAGGGCACACGTCCCCCATGCGGGGGACGGGCCCCCGCGCGGGGTCTGGTGAGAAGTCCGGGTTAGACGGGCAGCCGCAAGCTGCGTCCGCTCTTCTTGACCGGTCGTTGACGGATGGCCGCGGAGGGCACTGGGGTCGGCGCCGGCTGACTGGGTACCTGCGGCAGGTGAACCTGACGCGAGCCACTCGACGCCCACATCAACGTCTCGCCCTTGTCCAGACGCTCGTTGAGGTGTTTTCGGTCACTGAGCATGTGCAACGCCGCGGTGAGCTCACCGAGCTCGTTGAGCGGTACCCGCTTCTCCTTCGCGGCGGCCGGCCGGACCACGTTGCGGTCAAGCCGTTCCAGCCCTTCGTGCAGACCCTTCAAGCGAGTGTCGATGAACGACAGACGCTTGACCTTGCCCGCCATGCGCTGGATCCGTTTTAGAGTCTGCGGATGGACACCGCGCTTGGCGGTCTCCCCGTCGGTGACGACATCGAGAAATTCCTTCGAGGACTTCACGATCTCGTCGATCAGGTCATCGGCATATCCGCGTTTCATCGCGGCGAGATCATCGCTGATCCCGTCCTCGACAACGCCCTCGACGCGCGTCAGGGCGTACCGGAACAGTATGTTCCGCTGGATGTAGTCCGCGGTCGGAATGTGGTGCAGGATCGCCTGCTTGAGGCTTTCGCACCATGAGTACCCCGAGTAGCTGGCCTCTAGATTATCAATGACCGAACCGCGAATCCCCGGGAGGTCGTGCAGGAGTTGCTCACGCTCGGCTTGATACTCCTCCTGACACGTCCTCGCATAGTCCACCACCGGCTGGGCAGAGGACTTCGGGATACCCCATCCGAGCCGGCCTCTGGCCGCGTCATGCATGAGACGCGATTCGAAGCGCTTGCGGATCTTCTCGAACGGTCGCAGTCGCCGGCGATCGAAGCAGTCCTGGCGAAGCAGCTGCTGGAGCTCTTCGGGCAGATCGGCTGCATCGATGCCGAGATCCTTGGTCGGGATGAGACGGGTCGGGGAGATCGACCGGATCTCATAATTCACAAAAACGAGTTCGTCGGACATGAAACCTCCTG
>PWPN01000036.1 GCA_003557125.1 Phycisphaerae bacterium
CGCCGCGGGAGGAAGTCCACGATTTCATCACGATCTCCAACGACATCGGCGGAGGCGGCGGGGACGTCGTGGCCATGCTGGGGGAACGGCTGGGTTGGCCCGTATTCGACCGCGACATCCTGACGTCGATGGCCAATGAAGACAAGCTGCGCGAGCGCCTCTACGAATCGCTTGACGAGCGCGACATCACGTGGCTCGAAGAGACGGCCCAGTCCCTGATCCACACGGATTTCGAGAAGAACGACTATTTTCACCGCTTGACCGAAACGCTGCTGGGTCTCGCCCACCAGGGGCCGGCCATATTCGTCGGACGTGCCAGCGATCTCATCCTTCCCCGGCGCAAGGGGCTGCGCATCAAATTGATCGTTTCGGACGAACGCCGAGTCCAGAATTTCGCCGCGCACAACGAAATGACGCACAAAGAAGCTTCCCGGAAAATGGAACGGATCAACCGGGACCGGGCCGGCTTCATCTACAAAAATTTTCAGGTGGACCTGAACGATCCCATGCGGTTCGACTTGCTGATCAATCTGGAGCGGTTCACCTCTGCCCAGGCCGTCGATGTGATCGTCGCCGCCGCCGGAGTGCGAGGCTTCAAACTGCCTCGTCAATCGAGACGGGAAAGCTGACCGATTTCGACACACCGCACGTTGCAAGAACGCACATCCCGGTTTAGAATACGGCCCGATAAAGACGGGGGGTGTGGTGTAGTGCACGCCCCTCGCGGATCGGCTTGACTGTCGGCCCTGGGATCTCGCCGTGTCCGGGCGATTACCCGTTTGTCTTCCCGTAAGAACTTGAAATAGCGATCTTTCGGGAAAACGGACTCCAGAGCGGATCGTACTCCACCGATGCTTCCATAGCGGTTGTGCAAGACGGGTTATCCGACCCGCCGTCGGCCTCGGCTCGACCTGCAAAACGCCTGAGCATCAGAAGATTACGCTTGCAAACACCCATGGCCTGTCGCGGTACGGGGGCTCGCCGAGGCTTGATGCCGGGGAGGTGAGGTGGATTCCAGCCCCCCCGCCGCAGTGAAACGGACGGGGGCCGCAGTGAAGCGGACAGGCCGACAGGCCGATCGTGAATGAACTCGATGGGCGATGTACCCGCGTCGCCATGAAGTTTATGACGGGAGCCCGACGATGGCAGAGACTCTTGAAGCGTTCGTGACTCGGTTGCAGGAAGACGGCGTGAAGGCGGGCAAGGAGGCGGCCGACAAGATCCGCGCCGAGGCCGAAGAGCAGGCGCGGCGGATTGTCGAGGACGCACGGGCCCAGGCCGCCGGCATCGTCGAGCAGGCCGAGGCAGAGAGACAGAAGGTCCGCAGCCGTACCGAAACCGAACTGCAACTGGCGGCCCGCGACGCGATCACGCGGTTGCAGGACACGCTCGGGCGTGCCCTGGAAACGCTGTTGCGCGAAACGGCCCGCGAACAGTTGTCGGATTCCGAATTGATCCAGGAACTCATGCGGACGATCGTCTCTCAGTACGCCGAGGCAGACATTACCGGCAAAGAGATGATGACGTTCAACGTGCCTGCCCCGATGCGCGATAAGCTGGTGCAGTGGGTCATCCAGGAATTCCACACCGACAGTAACAAACAAAGGCGGCTCGTCGACCTGCACGGCACGTTGAAGGAAGCCGGCTTCGAATACAGCGTCAAGGAAGGGACCGTCGAGATCACTGTCGAGTCGGTGGTCGAGATTCTGTCCGATCTGGTCGGCCCGGAAGTTCGCCGGCTCGTGCTGGAGTCGGCCCGCACAAAGTAACGGATGCAAAGACCCGGCGTGCCGGGCATCGGCATGACGGGCGTGTCGGGCAGCAGGCAGTCGAAACGAGGTCATCCTCCGAGGCCGCCGGGGCGGTCACGAATACCGATAAGCAATGCACATTTACGAACTGACATCACTGCCGGGCCTCGTCGATCTGGGTGCCGCTCCGCCTTTGACGGGCCGTGAGTTGCTGGATCGTCTCGACGGGGCGCCGCGCCCGCAGGCACTGATTCGGGCGCTGTGGCTTCACGACGATCTGCTTCAGCGCGAGGCGTTACTGGCCGGTGAAATCGATTCGGTCGAACCGCTCGTGCTCAGTGCGGCGCAGGCCCGGAACGAAGCGCCCCTGCCGGAGTTTCTCGGGTCGGCCGAGTCGATGAGCCACCGTCCCGAAGCGGACTCCCTCTGGGAAGCCTACTTCCGGCACGTTGCCCAGGTGGCCGAGGACACCGGCTGCCGGTTCCTGGCCGTGTGGGTCGGAGCGGAGGTCGCGCTGCGGAACGCATTGGCTGTCGCACGGGCCCGGAACCTCGGCCTTCAGCCTTCCGATTATGTGGTGGCCGAAGACCTGGCCGAGCCATCCGTACCGGTGGCCGACGCGATCGGCCCCTGGTCGGCCGCGGCCCATCCGCTCGACGGCTGGCGGGCGCTGATCCGCTGGCGATGGGAATGGACGCGCGCGCACGATGCCTGGTTCACATTCGGGGATGACGAATTGGCTGCCTATGGCGCCAAACTGATGCTGCTGGTTCAGTGGCATCGGCTCGATAAAGCGGACCCGACTCGGCGTCCGCGCGGTTGAGTGCTACGAGATCCTCGCGAAAGGATGACGACAGTGAATGGAAACATAGTCGCGGTGCACGGCAACCTGGTGGTCGCACAAGCCCGGGAGCGTGTCGTCCAGAACTCCATCAGTTACTGCGTCCGTACGGACGGAACCCGATTGCTGTCGGAAGTCGTCCGGGTGCGCGGACAGCTTGCGGACCTTCAGGTCTTCGAGGAAACGCGAGGCCTGCACGTCGGGGACGCTGTCGAGTTCCACCCGGAGATGCTTTCGGCGACACTCGGGCCCGGGTTGCTCGGCCAGGTATACGACGGCCTGCAGAACCCGCTTCCCAAGCTCGCCGATAAGGTGGGCTACTTCCTGGAATCCGGCCATTACCTCGACGCCCTGCCCGAAGAGACGACCTGGGAGTTCACGCCCGTGGCAGAGACGGGTGCGACGATCCAGGCGGGCCATACGTTGGGAACCGTGCCGGAAGGTATTTTTACGCACCAGATCATGGCGCCGTTCAATCTGCGGGGCGAGTGGAAGATCGAGAAAATCGCGACGGCCGGCACGTACACGGTACGTGACGAGATCGCCGTGCTGACCAACGACGCCGGCCAGAGCCGCTCGGTGACGATGCAGCAGACCTGGCCGATCAAGATGCCGCTGAACGTTTCGCGGCGACGGCTCATGCCGACCGATCCGCTGGTCACCAAGGTGCGGATCATCGACTCGCTGTTCCCGATCGTCCGGGGCGGAACGTACTGCATTCCCGGCCCGTTCGGTGCCGGCAAGACGGTCCTCCAGCAGATCACCTCGCGTCACGCGGACGTGGACATCGTCATCGTGGCAGCCTGCGGCGAACGCGCGGGCGAGGTCGTCGAGACGCTGCGCGAGTTCCCGGAGCTGACCGACCCGCGCACGGGCCGTACGCTCATGGAGCGGACGATCATCATCTGCAACACGTCGGCCATGCCGGTAGCCGCCCGGGAGGCGTCGGTCTACACAGCCGCCACCCTGGCCGAGTACTACCGCCAGATGGGGTTGAACGTGCTGCTGCTGGCCGACTCGACGTCGCGCTGGGCCCAGGCGATGCGCGAGCTGTCCGGCCGACTCGAGGAGATCCCCGGCGAGGAAGCCTTCCCGGCCTACCTTGAAAGCCGGATCGCTTCGTTCTACGAGCGCGCCGGCGCGGTCGAGCTGTACGACGGAACGATCGGCACGTTGACGATCGGCGGAACGGTGAGCCCGGCCGGCGGCAACTTCGAGGAGCCCGTCACGCAGGGTACGCTGAAAGTCGTCGGCGCATTCCATGGCTTGTCGCGGGCACGCTCGGACGCACGTCGCTACCCGGCCATCGACCCGCTCGATTCCTGGAGCAAATACGCCGGCATCATCGATCGGGACAAAGTCGCGCGTACCCGCGCACTGCTGGCCCGCGGCAATGACATCCATCAGATGATGACGGTCGTCGGCGAGGAAGGCACTTCCGTCGAGGACTTCACGCTCGCCCAGTGTGCCGAATTCTTCGACAACTGCATGCTTCAGCAGAACGCCTTTGATGAGGTCGACGGGGCCACCTCGGCCGAACGCCAGCAGTTCGTCTTCGATAAGCTGCTGGAAGTCATCGACATCGACTTCGCTTTCGAGAATAAGGAACAGGCTCGGCAGACCATCGTGCGGATCACCGATCTTGTCCGGAATTGGAATTACGCGGCGACCGGCAGCGAGGAGTACGAGGCACTGCTCGGTCAGATCGACGCGTTCATCGCCGCGAAAGGACGCGAATCATGAGGAAGTATTACGACGACGTGACGAAAATCGCAGGCAGCGTGCTGACCGTCAAGGCACACGGCGCCGGCTACGACGAATTGGCCGTCATCCGCTCGGATCATGGCGAGTCGCTTGCCCAGGTGATCCGTCTGGAAGGCAACCAGGTCGCTCTTCAGGTCTTCGCGGGCACGCAGGGGCTGTCCAACCGCGACAAGGTCCGTCTGCTGGGAAAACCCATGCAGGTCGCGTATACGGATGATCTGCTGGGTCGCATTTTCGACGGATCCGGCCGGCCGCGCGACGCGCGCGGGCAGGTGGAAGGCCAGATGATCGATATCGGTCGGCCCGCGGTCAATCCGGTCCGGCGGCGCATGCCCGACAAGATGGTCGAGACGGGCATTCCGATGATCGATATTTTCAACTCGCTCGTCGAATCGCAGAAGCTGCCGATCTTCTCGATCGCGGGAGAGCCCTACAACGAGCTGCTCGCGCGGATCGGCCTTCAGGCGGATGCCGACGTCATCATCCTGGGCGGGATGGGCCTTCGCCACGACGACTACCTGAAATTCCGACAGACCTTCGAGGAAGGCGGGGTGCTGGGCCGCACGATCATGTTCATCCACACAGCCGCCGACCCGACGGTCGAGTGCCTGCTCGTGCCCGACCTGTGCCTGGCCGTCGGCGAGCACTTCGCGCTGGACGGCAAGAAGGTCCTCGTGCTCCTGACGGACATGACCGCCTTTTCGGACGCGCTCAAGGAAATCGCCATCATCATGGAGCAGATCCCTTCCAACCGCGGCTACCCGGGTGACCTCTATACCCAGCTCGCGCGGCGCTATGAAAAGGCTGTCGACTTCGACGAGGCGGGTTCGATGACGGTGCTCGCCTGCGTGACGATGCCCGGCGACGACGTGACGCACCCCGTGCCGGACAACACGGGCTACATCACCGAGGGGCAGTTCTATCTGCGCAACGGGCGTATCGAGCCGTTCGGCTCGCTGTCGCGGCTCAAACAGCAGGTCAACGGCAAGTCGCGCGACGACCACCGGTCAATCATGGATGCCTGCATCCAGCTTTATGCCCTGTGCCGCGAGAGCCGCGAGAAGCGCGACATGGGCTTCGAGATGTCGCCGTGGGACAACAAGCTGCTTCATTACGGAAAACTCTTCGAAGATCGGATCATGGACCTGTCGGTCAACATTCCGCTGTTCGAGGCGCTCGATCGCTGCTGGGAGATCCTGGCCGAGTGTTTCGATCCGGAAGAAACCGGTATCCGACGATCCATCATCGACAAATACTGGCCGAAAGCCTCGTCTTCACCCGCTGAAGAGATGGAGATGGCCTCCGCCTGAGGCGGACCGGCCGTGGATGCGGGATGATGCGGTGGTGATGAGGTTGGAACGATTCTCGTTGGGATAGCCGATGGCCGCAA
Organism: Phycisphaerae bacterium; assembly: GCA_003557125.1. Classification (GTDB taxonomy): domain Bacteria; phylum Planctomycetota; class Phycisphaerae; order UBA1845; family PWPN01; genus PWPN01. The sequence continues at coordinate 5,747 of PWPN01000036.1, forward strand.
AGTACAAACTCACCCGGCCCGAGCTGAAGCGATTCCGCGACGCGCTTGCGCGTTACGAGCGGTATCTGCCGATGCTCAAGCTCAAGCAGCAGCAGCTTCAGATGTCGCAGCGCGACATCCAGAGGCAGCGGCGGGAGGCGCGCGAAGAAGTGCGGTTGGCGACCGAAGCCTTCACCGCATACGAGCCCGTCTTGGCCGACATGGCGGGCGTCGATGTCCGGAAGCTGGCCGAACCGCAAGAGGTCCGCACGAAAATCGTGAACATCGCCGGCGTGGAGATCCCCGTTTTCGAAGACGCGGTCTTCCCGAAGGTGACGTACAGCCTCTTCGGGACGCCGGCCTGGGTGGATCGTGCACTCGTCGACCTGCGGGACGTGAATCGCAAGAAAGCGATCCTCGAGATTCTCGATCAGCAGTATCGGCGGATCGCGCGGGAGCTGACCCGTATCGTTCAGCGCGTCAATCTCTTCGAAAAGGTCAAGATTCCCGAAGCCCGTGAAGCGATCCGAGTCATCGGCATTCGATTGGGTGATGAAATGACGGCAGCCGTCGGCCGTGCCAAGATCGCCAAGAGCAAGATCGCCGACGTGATGGAACGTGAAACCGACATGTTCCTGAACGGTGCGGCCGAGGACGAAGGCGAGGACAACGACGCCGCGACCGGGCCGGAAGGTGTCGGCGGCTCATCGAAGGAGCAGCGCCGATGATCGTCCCGATGCGCAAAGTATTTGTCGCCTGCCGGAGCAGCGAGCGTCAGCGGTTCCTCGACGCGTTGAGCACGCTGGGCGTCGTTCATGTCGTGCCGGTCGATCCCGGCAAGGCTGTGGTCGATGAGCAGCTCGCGTCCGGGTTATCCACGCTCGAACGTGCCCTCCAGATTCTCTCGGCAGTGACGCCCGCCGGTGCCCCGACCGAGCTGCCGGCACGAGAAGCCGCCGAACAGGTGCTCGAGCTTCAGCGCCGTCAGGCCGAGTGCGAGAGCCGGCTGACCGCCCTCTACCGCCAACTTGAAAGCACCCAGGCCATGTGGGGCGATGTGCGTCTCGATCAGCTCGAGAAGTTGCGCGGCGCCGGCGTCGAGGTCGGATTCTTTTCCGTCCCGGCCGATCAGATCGCCTCGGTGCGGGCTGCGTGTGTCCAGCGCGTCGGCGAACTGTCCGCCAATCGAAATCTCGTGGCTGTGGTGAGCCGCAACGGCCCGCCCGAGCTGCCCGAGGACGCCGAATCGATCGCATGGCCTTCCCGCGATGCCGCGAGCATCCGTGCCGAGGCGGGCCGTCTCGACGCCGAGCGCAAGCAGGCGGCTGAGACACTCGCATCCCTGGCCGCCCATGTGTCGGCCATCGAGGCCGAACGCGACCGGATGAAAGAAAAGGCGTTGTTCGATCGCACGCTGAAGAGCGGCCTGGAACGCGATTCGCTCTTTGCCGTGCAAGGCTGGGTGCCGGCTGACCAGGCCGAGGGGATCGCACACGGCCTGAGCGCATCGGAGATCGATGCGGCCGTCTCTTCGACCGACGCGGACCCGGACGAACAGCCGCCCACGCTCATCCACTACCCGAAGTGGGTGCAGCCGATCAAGGCCATGTTCAAGATCCTCGGGACCGTGCCGGGCTATCACGAATTCGATCTGTCCGCCTTTTTCATGGTCGCCCTGCC
>PWPN01000180.1 GCA_003557125.1 Phycisphaerae bacterium
CCGCGACTGCCGACGCACCGCGATGACCAGCAGGGCAGCCAAAGCAAGCGGGGCGGCCAGGAAAAATCCGATCAGCACCACCGGCCAGCCCGCCACCGCCCCCGCGGCCGCCAGGATGTGTACGTCGCCCATCCCCAGCGCCTCTTTGCCGAAAATCAGCGTGAAAACAATCCGAGCCGACCAGCCGATGAACCCGCCGATCACCCAGCCGGCCAAGCCCGTCGCCAACCCCGCCACGGGGCGCCAATGGCCTGTCGGTTGCCAGTGAAGCACCCGTTCGGCACCTTCCACAGCCGCAGGCCAGATCCAGAACGCGACGCCCACGCCGAGCGCCAACGCGAGCGCGGGGCTCAGCAGTTTCAGCTCGCCCCAGGCCTGCCTGCGTGCGTCGGGAGCCTCCGCCTCGATGGCTTCGACGATTTCGGTGTCCACCTCGGGCTGCGGATGGCTGGCCGCCAGGGCAAGCACCACGAACAGGACCAGGCCGCCGTAGAGGATACGCAGGCCCCCCGGCCCCAGCCAAGCCGCCCCGTTCTCGGCAGGCGCGAGTTCACGCGCCGTCGTCTGGACGCCCCAGACGTGAAGAACCACGAGCACGACACAGCCGGCCACGATGAGCAGCCCCGCCCAGGGACGCGTCGTTGGCGGCTGTGGGAACGGCACCTCCTCGATGTCGCCCTCGGTCGGCTGCTCGCCCTCGGTCGGCCGACCCCGCAGGTAAATCATCGCTCCTGCCATGAGCCCCGCCGCCACCGCCACGCTCAAGGCCGACTGCCACGGGCCGGGTCGCAGCCAGCCGCTCTCATGGCCGATCAGGGTCCAAGAGTGGACAGGCGTCCAGGCCAGATGGCCCAGGAGCCCGACGCCCAACAGCACCCACGTCACCGTGATGTCCACGAGATAGGCTTCAAGATCCATCACCGACAGGGCGATCAGGCCTCCCCACAGCGCGAGATGGGCCAGAAAGATCGGCCAGTCCGAGGCCAGGCCCGTGATCCCCTCCCGGAGACCGAATACGAAAAAAGCTTCATACGTCAAAAGGAACGCATAGGCGGTGACCAGCTCGACCAGGGGGTATCGCAGGGGGATCCCAACACCGCATGCACGGCAGCGCCCTCGCAATGCGAGGTAGCCGAGCACCGGGATATTGTCGTGCCAGGGAATCGGTCTTTCGCAGGCGGGACAGAACGAGCGGGCCGGGGCTCGGATCGACAGGCCTCGGGGCAGACGGTAGATGACCACATTCAGGAAACTGCCGACACAGCCTCCCAGCACGAATAAGCCGATGGACAATGCCAGATGCTCGGACAAGGCCAATCACCTTGTGAAGCAGGCTCAAGGAGCAAAGAGCCGTGACGAGGGCTCGGGCACTTTCATTCGCAGCGCATCAGTCATAGCGCAGCACGGCGTGCACCGGCCACTTTTCCAGCAACTTGCGCCCTTCCAGGGCGATCAGCTCGATCAGGACAGCCACGGAAACGATCTGCCCGCCCAGCTTTTCGACCAGATCGCAGCATGCACGCATCGTCCCGCCGGTGGCCAGCAGGTCGTCGACCATGAGAACGCGCTGACCGGGCTGGATCGCGTCGGCATGGATCTCGAGGCTGTCAGTGCCGTATTCGAGCTGGTAGCTCATTGCGAACTTGTCGGACGGCAGCTTGCCGGGTTTGCGGATCGGCACGAAACCCGCCGACAGATTCCGCGCCACAGCCGTCCCGAAGATGAAGCCGCGCGACTCGGCTCCGACGACGACGTCGATGTGCTGATCGCGGAACGGCTGCGTGAGATACTCGACAGCCAGCGACAGGGCAGCCGCATCGGCCAGCAGCGGGGTGATGTCGCGGAACAGGACACCCGTCTTGGGGAAGTCCGGGATGTCGCGGATGAACCGGCAGAGTTCGCAACCACCTGCCACGGGACTGCTCACAGCCATGGGCCTCTCCTGCATCATGTGCCTCGCCGTCGATTGCTTGTAACACGCGCCGTGCCCGGATCTTAGAGTAACCTTCCGTCAGCCGCAAGATGGCAGCGGGCAGAGGAGCCTTCGGTACGGACGCCAGGACGGATCGCAAAAACACCATAAAAGCACAAAGTGCCCGCGCCATCGGACGGGGCACTTTGTGCCTCTGCATTCGCAGTGAGGAGGACGGCAATGATTCTTCAGGGTCGGACGCGGAGCCGACGATGCGTCAACTGATGACGAAGACTTTTCCGCCGCCCGACCGTCGTGTCACAAGCTCTCCCATCGAAGAGACCGGGAGTGGAAGTACCGAACCCGGTTGGCCGGTCGCCTTGAACGCCCAGCCGCACTGACGACAGAACAACGCGCGTCCCAGCCGCTTGGCTCGGATCACCTGGGGATGTTCGCAATGTGGGCATTGAACGTAGACAGACACTTTCGTACCTCCCGGACCGAATCTTTCAGCAACGTGATGTTCTGAAAAACCCTCGGCCTCGCCGGCGGGCACTCGCACACCCGCGCCCGGTGTGTTCTCCGCGGCAAATCCGGCGTCTCGCATCCGATCGCTCGGTGGGTCGCGCCTTCGTAATAGTTGACACCGGAAAACGCCAAAGGTTGCGATCACAGACCCAAAAAATTCCCGCGTGGATGGCTTTCTTCCTTAACCCTTTTCAAGAAAAGGAGATATATGCATATTGCATTCACAGGCGCCTTCCCCGTGCATGAAACTGATGGCTTCCATGCCAAGAGAGAGTACGCAAGCTTTACGGAAGATCGAGAGGGTGCGTATATTTCAATATGTGTTGAAATATGCGGAGCGCACGGGTGCCGGGGCAGGGTGGGCGTGACGGGCGCAAAAGAAAACCTGCGAAGGGTCGCTCCGCAGGTTCGTTGCATCGCCCTGGGGGTACCAGAAGCGAAGATGTTTTGGTAGTGAGGGCTCAGGTTTTCGGAGCGACGGCCTGGCGCCGGCTCAGGATGACTTCCTGCTGGATGTCGGCCGGCACACGGCGGTAGCAGGCGAACTCCATCGTGAAGGTGCCTTCGCCGCGTGTGGCGGAACGCAGGTCGGTCGCGTAGCCGAACATCCGCGCGAGGGGCACCTCGGCCCGGATGACGGTGAGATTCTGCCGCGTATCCGTGCCGAGGATGAGGCCTCGACGGCCCGAGAGGTCGCCCACGATGTTGCCCTGATACTCGGCGGGGGCTTCGACTTCGACCGTGACGATCGGCTCGAGCAGGGCCGGCGCCGACCGTCTGAAGGCGTCCAGAAAAGCATCGCGGGCACACACCTGGAACGCCAGATCCGAAGAATCGACCGCGTGGTGCGTGCCGTCTTCCAGCAGCATCTTGATGCGGACGATCTCGAAGCCGGCCAACGGTCCCTTGCCGCGGGCGCTTTGGAATCCCTTGTCGCAGGAAGGGATGTACTCGGTCGGGATGCGGCCGCCCTTGACGACCGATTCGAAGGTGTACTCTTCCTCCACGTCATCGCTCTGGGGAATGAGCTTTCCGATGACGTGCGCGTATTGGCCGGAGCCGCCGGTCTGCTTGCGATGTTTGTGGTCGAAGGCCACCTCGCGCGTGGGGGCTTCCCGGTAGGTCACCTGCGGCGCGCCCACCTCGATCTCGAGCTTGTGCTCGCGGCGGAGCCGTTCCACGTAGACGTCCAGGTGCAGCTCGCCCATCCCCGAGATGATCGTCTCGCCGCTCTGCTCGTCCGTGCGGACGTGGAACGTCGGGTCTTCGTGGCAGAACCGGTGAAGGGCCTTGCTGAGCCGGTCGCGGTCGATGTTGCGGGCCGGTCGGATCGACAGGGAGATGACCGGGTCGGCCACGTGGATCGACTCGAGCGAATAGTTGTGGGACGTCGCGCAGAGCGTATCGCCCGAATCGAAATCGCCGCTGATCAGTGCGACGATGTCGCCGGCCTCGGCGCAATCGATCTCCTGGCGATGATTGGCGTGCATTTTCAGGATTCGGCCGACGCGCTGTTTTTTCTGGGAATGGGTGTTGAAATAGGTCTGTCCGCGTTCGAGGCGCCCCTGGTAGATGCGCGTGAAGGCCAACTGCCCGAAGCTCTCTTCGACGATCTTGAAGATCATCGCGACGGCCGACTCGTCCGGATCGGCGCTGAGGGCGACCTCGGCCCCTTCGTTTTCGTTGTCTCGCGCGTAGGCGATCCGGTCGACGGGGCTGGGTAGATAGGCTGCGACCGCGTCGAGCAGCAGCTGGACGCCTTTGTTCTTGAAAGCCGACCCGCACAGCACGGGGGTGATTTCGCGGGCGATCGTCTGTTCGCGGATGATTTCGATCAGCAGGGCGGCGTCGACGGGCTGCTCTTCGAGCATCCGCTCCATGAGCGTGTCGCTGTAGAGCGAAAGCGTGTCGAGCATGCCGTTGCGCGCCCGCTGCGCTTCATCGCGGAGGTTGTCCGGGATCGGCGCGACGCGGACCTGTGTGCCGTTGGGGCCCTCGAAGTAGTATGCCTGCATCGTGACCAGGTCGACGACGCCCTCGTGGGTCGCTTCCAGTCCGATGGGAATCTGGAGGGGGACAGTGACATGGCCGAGCTTGGCTTCCAGTTCGGCGATGACGCGGCCCGGATCGGCACCGCTGCGGTCGCACTTGTTGATGAACGCGATGCGGGGCACGCGGTAGCGTTTCATCTGGCGGTCGACGGTCAGCGACTGCGACTGCACGCCGCCGACGGCACAGAGCACGAGGACGGCCCCATCCAGGACGCGGAGCGATCGCTCGACCTCGATCGTGAAATCGACGTGGCCGGGCGTGTCGATGATGTTGATCGTACGATCTTTCCAGGAGACCGTCGTCGCGGCCGAGGCGATCGTGATCCCCCGTTCGCGTTCGAGGTCCATGTGGTCCATCGTCGCGCCGCCCGTGTCGCCACGGACCTCGTTCATCCGATGGATCCTGCCCGCGTAAAACAGCATCCGCTCGGTCAGCGTCGTCTTGCCCGAGTCGATGTGTGCGGAAATCCCAATGTTTCGAAGTTGGCGAATGTCTGCCATCGTACGACCTTCTCTCTTCCCTTCGTCCTTCAGCTTCGGGCTGCTCTGGGCCCAAAAGACTCAATTCGCGATACAAAATATCCACTTACACTGCCCGGCTCATTCCTTCCGGGTATGCCGACAAGACTATCGATCGGCTTGAAGGCTGCCTCCAAGGGCCGCCTTTGAGTCGTGTTGTTTTGTCCGGTTTCCGCCCGGCAGCCTTTGAGGATCGGCCGCCGTCAGTCAGGTGGGCGGGCGATCAAGAAAGGCGCCGGAGGTCCGGAAACGCCAGTAAGACGCGTTTCATCGGTGCACCTCCGTTTCGGATGCGTAGGACAGTCCGTCGCGGGCCTCCCGTGATGCCGGGATCGGCCTCGCCGGTCTGGACGTCTGACAGGGCGGCCTTCGAGTAAAAAAAGAAAATCGCGGAGCGTTTTCCCTGTCGCTCCGCGTCAGCGGCCCCGTTCGTTTACGTCGCATTCACTTTAGCGGTTCGAGGGGTCGATTGCAAGAGGAAAATCCGTCACCTTGTGAAAAACGCGCCGTAGTGTTAAAAAAAGAGTTCGGCTGCCGGTTGTCTTGGTTACGGGCCACCGGTCGCCTGCCGCGAGAGACCGCCGATAGTGGCATTTTTCAAGGTTTCATCTTCACTTTTCAACGCTTCGCGGGAGTACTACTCATGAGCGATCCGGTGACACGACGGGATTTTCTTGAGACGACGGGCATGGCCTTTGCGGGTGCAACTGTTTTGGGAGCCGGGATGTCGGGTTGTGCGTCTGCGGGAGGAGACAGGGCGGCGGCTGCGGCGGTGGCTGCCAATCGACGGCTGATCGGGTCCAATGACACGATCAATGTGGCGTTGATCGGCTGCGGCGGCATGGGCCGTTTCAACCTGACGTTCTTTCTGGATGACGGCAAGTGCAACGCGGTGGCGGTCTGCGATCTCGACGAGGAACGTCTCGACCTGGCCTGCGAGGTGGTCGAGCAACGGGGCGGCCAGCGGCCCGCGCGCTACAAGAACTACCGCGAGGTGCTCGATCGCCAGGACGTCGATGCGGTCATCATCGCCACACCGGACCACTGGCACGCGATCCCGGTGCTCGAGGCGATCGCAGCCGGCAAGGACGTTTACTGCGAAAAGCCGGCTTCTCACAACATCCGCGAAGGCCGACTCATGATCGACGCGGCCTGCAAGTACAAAGCCGTCGTCCAGGTCGGCACGCAGCAGCGCAGTGCGCAGCACATGCAGGACGCGCGGGACTTCATCCGCTCCGGCCAGCTCGGCGAGATCAGCATGACCGAGACGTACACGTACGGCAACGATGCGCCGGACGGCATGGGCCATGCCCCTGACGAACCGGCACCGGCCGGCATCGATTACGACATGTGGCTGGGGCCTGCACCGGCGCGTCCCTTCAATCCGCGACGGTTCCATCACAATTGGCGGTGGTATTTCGACTATGCGGCCGGCATGGTCGGCGACTGGAACGTGCATCTCCAGGACATCACGATGTGGACGCTCAGGACGCCTCATGCCAAGGCTGTCTCGACCTCCGGCGGCAAATTCGTCCTGACCGACGATCGCGACACGCCCGACACGATGCTGGCCACGTATGAGTTCGACTCCGGGCCGTATACGCCCAACGGCTACGTGCATATTTACACGATGCGCAAGGCCAGCGGGCCTCCGTGGCATGCCGGCGGGTACGGCATGGTGTTCTACGGCAGCAAGGGCAAGCTCCACCTGGACCGCAACGGGTGGGAGGTCATCGGCGACGCGATCGACTGGAGAGATCCCGACGCGGGGCGTCTCGTTCCCAATGCCAAGCACGGCGGCGAACGCCATCATGAACGCCACGTGCTGAATTTCCTGGAGTGCATGCGGACGCGTCAGACCCCGATCGCCTCGATCGAGGACCATCACAACATCGTGACTGCCTGCCATCTGGCCAATGTCTCGTTGCGTGCGGGCCGAAAGGTTTTCTGGGATCACCAAAAAGAGCTTTGCTTCAAGGATGAGGAGCTGCGCATCCCCGATCCCAAGGCCAACCAGTACCTGGCGCGCGACTACCGCACAGGGTACGAGCTTCCGAAGGTGTAAGTGCCGGCCGATGTGTCGAGTATCAAACCGAAACCTGAGGGGCGGTTCGCGAGCCGCCCCTCGCTTTTGAGCATATGATCCAGGCAAGCAACAGGGTCACAAACCCTTCACAAGGAGACCGGCTATGACCATGGGTTCTCTGACACGGCTGATGTGCATCGCGTCGGTTGGCTTGGCCCTTGCAGGGTGCCGCGAGCGGGAGACGGAACCTGGTGCGGATCTATCGCTCCAGGAAGAGGCTCAAAAGCTGACCTACCTCGATCCCGAGAATGCCCCCGTCGGGCCGGACTGGATCGCGTTATTCAACGGCAGGGATCTGAAC
>PWPN01000075.1 GCA_003557125.1 Phycisphaerae bacterium
AATCGGGAGGCTGGGGTGTTCGCTCACCCCAGCCTCCTGCACCCCTGTGCCTACCGCCGCCAAAAGAGAAGGCCACCATGAAGAGGGCCTTCTCCGTCCGTCACGCTGGTCATTCAAATGTAATGAACACGAGGGGTGCACACGTTATTCCGGAACGCAGGCCGTAGGCCTCGACGGTTCATTGCACAGATACCATTCCGGTTATCCCTTGGAGGCTTTTTTCCTTCTCCTAGACGGCTTTCCGACAGGATTTCTGAAGCCCTTCTCTGCCGCAGCTAAGTCACAAAACTCGTTGACAGGTCTGAAAACACTGCGTATAAAGAGGCAGTAAACGCTCTTGCTGGAAGAGAAGATCGCGTTTCGTGTCCTGTGAGGTGTTTCAGCGATGGACGACTGCGACAGCGGCCCTTTGACGGAACCTGAGCCATCGGGCGAGGAGCCCGACAGGCAACGCAGGTACCCGGCTGCGGCATGCGGACTGCGCCCCACGGCGGGAGGTGTGATGGCCTGACCTCCCCGCCTCCGGCGGCCTGATCGATCCGTCCGCTCCGCATGTGCGGCCAAGTCTTGGACGGAAAGGAAGGCGGCCATGAGCAACCCGATCCTGACCCCCGAACTGCTTGAACTGCTCGACAGCGGCGATCGTGAGAACCTGAACGAAGTCGTCGAGGCTGTGCACCCGGCCGAGATCGCCGAATTTGCAGCCGCACTTGACGATACCGATGTCTGGCGGCTTCTGGCAATGCTCGACCAGCGTCGGGCGGCAGAAATCTTTTCCCACTTTACTCTCGAACGACAGGTCGAGCTGGCCAGTGGAGCGAACCGCCGGGCCATTGCCCGGATGCTCGAAGACCTGCCTCACGACGACCGCGCGGACCTCGTTCAGCAGCTCGAGCCGGCAGTCACCGAGCAAATCCTTCCCCTTGTCGCAAAGGCGGAGCGGGAAGACATTCGCAAGCTCGCCAGTTACGAGGAGGGGACCGCGGGCGCGCTGATGAGCAGCGACTATGCGACGCTGCGCCCCGACCTGACGGTCGCTCAGGCGCTCGATCAGATCCGCTACCAGGCTCCCAACAAGGAGACGATCTACTACGTCTATGTCGTGGACGACGTGCATCGCCTGATCGGCTTTGTCTCACTTAAAGATCTTATTCTCGGAAAGCCGGCCGAGCTGGTCCGCGACATCATGCACGAGGACGTCATCAGCATCGAGGTGAACGCCGACCAGGAACCCGCCGCCCACCTCATCGAGAAATACGACTTGCTCGCCCTGCCGGTGGTCAATGGCGACCGTAAGCTCGTGGGCATCATCACGCACGACGACGCACTCGACGCGATCCGCCAGGAACAGCAGGAAGACGTCGAGAAGCTCATGGCCATCGGTGGTCGCCATGCGGCCGGCGAGTACCTGCGGGCCCCCGCGTGGACGCACTTCCGCAACCGCGTCGGCTGGGTCGTCATCCTGGCGATCCTCGGCCTGGTATCGGGCTTTATCGTGCAGAGCTTCGAGGATCTGCTGATGCAATTCGCCATCCTGGCAGCATTCATGCCGATGCTGGCGGATACAGGCGGCAACACGGGCAGCCAATCGGCTACGCTGGTCGTCCGGGGATTGGCCATGCGGGAGCTTCAGCCGCGCGACGTCGTGCGAATCCTCTCCAAAGAGCTGTTCGTGTCGGTGATGCTTGGGGTGGTGCTTGCTACCGTAGCTTTCGGACGCGTTGTCCTGATGGGAGGGGGAGCGACCCTTCCCGAGGAATTCACACTTGTACGAATCGCTACAGCTATCTCCATCGCGCTGGGGCTTCAGGTCGTCTCGGCAACGCTCATCGGAGCCCTGCTGCCGCTGGGTGCAGCCAAGATGAAATGGGATCCTGCCGTCGTGGCGAGCCCTGCGCTGACGACCGTCGTCGACATCACCGGCCTGCTGATCTACTTTTTCACGGTCAAAACATTGCTCGGTCTGTAGCGGCCTGTAGCGATTTTGCAGGGGATGGGCACGATGATGGCAAGTAAGGAGACGCCATAAGCCTTGGAATACGTTCGGCCGGGAGGTGGGAGCCGCTGGATCGTGGAGCGGCTACATCTCTTCGAGGGCTCCGCGCAGCTTTTGCAGGGCGTCGCGCTCGAGCTGACGGACGCGCTCGCGTGTCAGGCCGACCTTGACGCCGATCTCCTTGAGCGTCATCGGAGTTTCGTTGTTGAGCCCGTAGCGCAAAGTCAGGATCGTCGCTTCGCGCTCATCGATGCGCGACAGAAGCTTGCCGATGAGCTCGGCATCGGCATTGCTGAAGGCTGCCTCTTCCGGTGGCGGCGTCTTATCGTCGGCCAGCAGTTCACTGAGGCCGAACGAGCCGTCCGCGCTGCCGGACTGGGTCGGTGCGTTGAAGGCTTTGACCGCCCGGCGAATGATCCGCACCTTCCTCTCGCTGAGATTCATGTGCTCGGCCATCTCCTGGATCGTGGGCTGGCGGTTGAGTTGATGTTCCAGGGCAGCCTGCGCCCTTTTCCAGTCGCCGATCATGGCCACCATGTAGGCGGGGATATGCACGGGCTGAACGGTGTTGATGAGCGCGCGTTTGATGGCCTGCTTGATCCACCAGGAGGCGTACGTGCTGAAACGGGTTTCCATGCCCGGGTCGTAGCCCTCGACGCCGCGCAGCAGGCCGATGTTGCCTTCTTCGATGAGGTCCGCCAGCGACATCCCCCGGTTCAGGTAACTCTTGGCGATGTTCACCACGAGCCGCAGATTCGACAGGATCATGCGGTCGCGCGCATGGGCGGCCCTGGTCTCCGCTTCTTCCTTCTCGGCCAGGCTGATCTGGCCATCCCGGAACAGTACGTCGACCTGGGCAGCGTACTGAATAGCAGAGCCCAGCTCCTTTTCCTCTTGGGCAGTTAATAACGGAGCTTCGTCGATCTGCTTGAGATAGTGTTGGAGATCGTTCTGGACGGCGATGGCCCTATCCTCCTGCGCACATCGCACCACGATCCCCCTGCACGGCCCCGCCCCCTCCCAAACCTCGCGGGACCGCACAGGAGAAATCGCGAATCGTTTTTTATCGAACCTCCAAGCCCGCTATGAAGAACCGACGCTCTCGAGGGCACACAATGGATCCCTCTTGCGAACTTGTCGATACGATTACTCTTTCGGCGCCGAATCGTCCTGCTCTTCCTGCTCTTCCTGCGGCTCGGCCCGCTGTTGCGTGTCAGTGGACGCGGCAGCTTCTTCTTCCTTGGTCTTATCCTGCGTAAGTTCCGGTTCGCCTGCGGCCTCGGCAGATGCTTCCGGGGCGGTTGCTTCGCCGGATTCTGCCCCTTCGGAGCCCTCGCTTGCCGGACGGAACGGGAACTGGCTGATCACGTCGGTGGACTCGGCGCCAGGCCCGTGCAAACCACCTCGCCGGATCTTCACGTCCCCGCCGGCTGTCGGAGCCTTGCCTTCCTCGGCCGCCCATTCGGCCCGTTTCTTACTGAGACCGATCTTGCGCTCCTGCGGATCGACACGAAGAATTTTGACCTCGATCTCGGAGCCGACCTTGACCTCGTCATGCGGGTCTTCGACTTTGTGGTCAGCCAGCTCGCTGACGTGCAGCAATCCCTCGAGATCGGGCTCGAGCTCTACGAAGACACCGAAGTTGGTGATCTTGGTCACTTTGCCGCGCACGATCTGGCCGGGGATGTACGTCGTCGGGATCGCATTGAGCCACGGATCCTCGGTCAGCTGCTTGGTGCCCAGCGCGACGCGCATCTTCTGCTGATCGACGCTCAGGACGACGCAACGGACGCTGTCGCCCTTCTTGATCAACTCCGACGGATGACTGATCTTCTTGGTCCAGCTCATGTCGGAGACGTGGAGAAGCCCGTCGATTCCCTCTTCGATCTCCACGAACGCCCCGTAGTTGGTCAGGTTCCGTACCGTTCCCTCGATGATCGTGTTGGGCGGATATTTCTCGGCGACCTGCGTCCAGGGGTTGGCCTCGACCTGCTTCATGCCAAGGCTGATCTCCTGCTTGTCCTTGTTGATCTCCAGGACGATGACAGCGACCTCGTCGCCGAGGCTGACGACCTCGGAGGGATGGTTGATCCGACGCGTCCAGCTCATCTCCGAGACGTGCACAAGCCCCTCGACGCCCGGCTCGAGCTTCACGAACGCGCCGTAATTGGTGATATTGACAACCTCGCCGGTGTGTTTGGAACCAATGGGGTATCGATCCTGGATGGATTCCCAGGGGTTGGGCGTCAGCTGTTTGAGGCCCAGCGCGATCTTCTCTTTGTCGCGATCGACGTTGAGAATCTTGATCTCGACTTCCTGGTCGATCTTGAGCATGTCGGACGGATGGTTGATCCGCTCCCAGCTCATGTCCGTGATGTGCAGCAGGCCGTCGATCCCGCCGAGATCCACGAACGCACCGAAGTCGGCAAGATTCTTGACGATCCCTTTACGCACGTCGCCGATCTGGATCTCGGAGAGAACCTTCTCTTTGGCTGCGTGTCGCTGCTCTTCAATGAATCGCCGTCGGCTGATGACGATATTGCGACGTTCCTTGTCGATTTTAAGAATGCTGGCCTGGATCTCTCGGCCGATGTATTCGCCTATGTCGCCCGGACGACGGATATCCACTTGCGAGGCCGGCAAAAAGACGGGCACCCCGATGTCGACGAGCAGCCCGCCCTTGATCTTGCGCATGACCCGCCCTTTGACGGTGTCGCCCTCGTTTGCGGTTTCGGCGAGGCGCTGCCAGTTCAGAAGCCGATCCGCCTTGCGTTTGCTGATGACCACGAGTCCGCTGTCGGACTCGACGCTCTCCAGCCAGACATCGACTTCATCGCCGATGTCGATCGCTGATTTATCTTCCCACTCGCCCGACGAGACGATCCCTTCGCTTTTCAGGCCGACGTCGACGATGACGTCGTCGCCAATCACGCTGACGACCCGGCCTTTCAGCAGGGTGCCCGCCTGAAAATTGGTGACCGTTTCATCGATCGCCGAGTTCAGCGCCTCCTCCATGTCGCCGCTGATAGCCAGCGCATCGTTGACCTCTTGTTCGAGGCTTCCCGCCTCTTCGTCCAGACTTTGAATCAGGTTGTAATCGACCATTCGTAACCTTCGGCATGCAAAAGAAATGAAAAGAAAAAAGAACCCTACGCCCGACTTTGAGGCCGTGCCCGTAGAGCATCTTCCTTCACGTCCGGCCCCGGCGCGAACCGTTCGCGCCTGCTCCGGGAGCCAAGTTAGTTAGCATACCCGAATAACGCGCCCATTGCCAAGACAATGGGCCGGTGCGTGCCCTCAGGGCAACGCTCTCAACGCCCGACGCACTGGACCAGGAGCCGACGGGTCCGCGGGCCGTCGAATTCGCAAAAATAGACCCCCTGCCAGGTACCCAGAACGAGCCGCCCCCCCTCAACCGGTATGAACTGGGAGACCCCCACCGCCGAGCATTTCAGATGGGCGTCGCTGTTGCCTTCGTTATGACGATAAGCCGTTTCATGCTGGGGAATTAACTTCTCGAGCTTCCAGAGCACGTCGTGAAGGACATCGGGGTCGGCATTTTCCTGGATGGTGACTGCCGCCGTCGTGTGGGGGACGAAACAGACGACGAAGCCGTCCTGGACCCCGCTCTCCTGGACGGCCTTCTGGACGCGGTCGGTGACGTCGATCATCTGGCTGCGGCTGCTCGTTTTGACCGTGATGGTTTCCATTTTCCGGCTCCTGGGACGAATTTCGTTACCGCTACGGCTGTCCACTATAATGGCGGATCGACGGCTGTGACAGACCGATCGTAGGGGCGAAAGTTCTCACAGACGCGCAGGAGCCCATTTTCCCATGTCCGCCTTGTCCGCCCGTACCGGCAAAGTCGTCGTCGCAATGAGCGGCGGCGTCGATTCCAGTGTCGCTGCCGCCTTACTGGCTGAGCAGGGCTACGAGGTTATCGGGCTTTACATGTGCACGGGCGTTTCCGAGGACGCCCCGCAATTCGAGGGGGGCGACGCGGAACCGGACAAGCGTCCCATCGGGTGTTGCAGTCCGGCTGATGCAGCCGACGCCCGCGCGGTCGCTCATCAACTGGGTATCGGTTTCTACGCGATCAACTTCAGCCGTCAGTTCGACGGGCTCATCGAACACTTTGCCGACGAATACCTCCGCGGCCGAACGCCCAACCCCTGCATCCTGTGCAACCGGGACCTGAAGTTCGGGCGGTTGGCCGACTATGGAAAAGCGGCAGGGGCCGATTTTATCGCCACCGGCCATTATGCCCGCATCGATCGGTCCCATGGTATGCCACGCCTCCGACGGGGCGTCGACAGGGCCAAAGACCAGTCCTATGTCCTGTTCGGCATCGACCGCGAACAGATGGAACGGACGCTGTTCCCGCTCGGCGAATTGACCAAGCAGGAGGTCCGCGCACATGCACGGAGGCTCGGCCTCAAGATCAGCGATAAAGGCGAATCGCAGGATATCTGTTTCGCCCCGGACCGCGACTATGCACGCATCGTGCGGGAGCGGCGTCCGGAGGGCTTCCAGGAAGGCCCAATCTTCGACGAGCGCGGCAGCGAGGTCGGACGTCACGCGGGGCTCGCGCATTTCACCGTAGGGCAACGCCGCGGCCTCGGGGTGGCGATGGGCAAGCCCTATTACGTCACTGCACTGGATACCACGCGGAACGCTGTGCTGATCGGGCCGGAAGAGGCGCTTAACTCCGACTATCTGGAAGCGTCCGATGTGCGCTGGCTCATCGAGGGGCCGACCGAGCCGCTCCAAGCCTCCGTGCAGATCCGCTATACGCATGCCGCAGCCTCGGCCCGGATCGAGCCGGCAGAACCTGACCGCGTGCGCGTCCACTTCGATACCGCCCAACGTGCCATCACACCGGGGCAGGCAGCTGTCTTTTATGAGGACGATGTCGTCCTGGGCGGCGGGGTTATCGAGACCTCACAGCGGCTCTGAACGCACAAGAAACCATGCTACTTATTCTGCACCAAGGCGCGATCGGCGATTTCATATTGGCGCTGTCGGTCATCCAGCCGGCAGCAGAGAAGTTGGACGCCGAACAGGTGGTAGCTGTCGCCTCGGCCGACTCGGCCCGCCTGGCTGCGGGACGCAGCTGCATCGACCGGTGCGTTCATCCCGATGCGGCCAGCCTGCACACCCTGTTCGCATCCAAGGGCCCGCTCCATGAAAATCTGCAACGCCTTCTGGACAGTGCCCACTGGATCTTGAGCTTTCTGGGCGGGCCTGAAACAACAGTGCATGCACGTCTGACAGCGCATACGGCAGGCCAGGTCATCGTGATCGACCCACGCCCAATGGCGACGACTTTGTCGAATCGAA
>PWPN01000340.1 GCA_003557125.1 Phycisphaerae bacterium
GCCGATACCGCCCTGGTCGAAAGAGGGCTCCTGACCGCCGCCCAACGCATCACCCGCACGGTGACCCGCGAACACCAGGCCCCGCAGCCCCTTCTTCATATACGCTTCCGGGCTCGGATCGTCCGGATCGAAGTCCGGATCATCAGGCCTGCCTACCATCGACAGGCAGTAAACCCTGCCGGGCTCGAAACGGTTGGCTCCGAGGATGAGGTAGACCTTGCCCGCCCCCGCCAGCAGTTCCAGCTGGCCGTCTCCGTTTCGATCCACCTCGACATCCGCGCCGGGCGCCGCGACGAGCAGATCGTACCAGCCGTCGCCGTTGAAATCGCCCGCGTAGGCGACGTTGAAGCCGGCCTTGTCGCCGACGTTCTCGCCCTTGATCAACGCACCGAGTTCAAGATCGACCAGGTCGTCGATCCGGAAACCGCCCGCCGGGCTTTCCAGGTTCGGGTTGCCGAAGAGGACCACGACCTCACCGCGGTCGCCGTCGTGGTGGTAGTTGCCGAATACCAGGTCGGGTCGGCCGTCCTGGTTAAGGTCGAGGTACTCGGCCGAGTTGCTGCCGTTGAGGTCTGCCCCGGTCCCGACGACCTTGCCGAGCCGCTCGCCCGTCCGTCCGCGAATCAGCACGCCGAACCGTCGGCCCTGGTCGTCCTCGCCCAGTTCGATTCGGCGAAGGTCGCGGTCGCTGTCGAGCGACGGAACCCGGCGGTAGACGAGGTAGAGGGCGCCGTCCCCGTTGAACGCACCCGGCACGCCGATAACGACGTCCCCGAGGCCGTCGGCGTTCATGTCCGCCACGCCGCTGATCGCATAGCCCAACTGCTCGCCGCCCGTCGCGCCGCTGTAGTAGAATGTGTAGGTAGGACTGCCATACCCACCGGGCCTACAGTTATCATGATCTAAAACGACATACTGATAGGGGCGTGGGCCAGGATTGAGATCCTGCCCATGATAATACTGATATGCCAAACCTGATCTGTTGCGAAGCTGGAGACGGTAGGCGATGCCTCTATCCAGGTTCCTGCCTGGCGCGCTAACCAGCAGCATGTCGTCCACAAACGACATCGAAGAGGCCAGGAAATCGTCGTCCGCCTGTGCGATCATCCGCAAACCATAGGGCTCCCGAGATATTCCCGTAAGAAAGCCGGTACTGAGCTCACGCAAACTATGATTTGCATAGCACGCGCCACCCCCAATAAGTACCCCCGTGCCTGGACAATCACATCGACCACGTACCGGCGCGTAGACCTCAGGATCGTTATCCCAGTCTGGAAATGCGGCGTCAGCAGCGAGCCTCCTGGAGAATCCGATACCGTGGTCTCTCACGGTCTCGGTGCATCCCATGGGCTGACACTCAGGGTCATTAAATTGACAACAAATAGAACAGTCGTCCGGAATGGGGTCACCCGCTGGGTCAATGGCCGGTTTGCAACCCCAGTTTTCTTGGTAGGTGAAAGGTGTCCTTGCATTGCCGGTAAACCTTTGCCCCACATCCGATAGGACGTAGGTTCGTCCGCCTGATGGCATCAGATTGGGGTTTCCAAAAAGGCTGTTCCTACTGGAAATCGTCACGTAGCCGCCATTCGAGAATTGCCCCTCTCTGGCCAGGTGGGTTAGCCATTTTTTGCCGTCGAATGGCCCGTCATTGTCGGGTGCCGACCAAACACTTGGGAATGAGAAAACCAGTTCCGGCCGACCGTCGCCGTCCTGGTCGGGGATCGCCATAACACCGGAGATCCCGCCCCGATCACCAGGAGTCGCTGCTTCAGGAGGAGGAGGCGGAGGAGGCAAAAAGGGCGCAGGAGGCCGCGTCTCTAACCCGGCCAACACCAATCCCGGCAGGCCGTGGATCGGGTCCTGCACGCCGGTGGCGTTGAGCTTCCACCTTCGGCCTTCCAGGTGCGGGCCGCCGTAAATCACGTACGCCTCGCCCACGCCGGCCCCTTCCACGCCGAACCCGTCCCAGCCGGGCTTGCCGAACTGCGATACGATCACGAAATCGTCGATCCCGTCCCCGTCGATGTCGGCCACCGGCGTCATCGACGTGCCGGCCAGGTCGTAAAAGTTGACGCCCTCGAAAATCGCCCCGCGGAGCAACGGCGTCGCGACGTCACCCATCCATGCTATCGATCGGATACTCACCCATCCCGCAGCGACATCGCCGTCCGGATTATCGGCGTAGAAATTGCTGCCTTCCTCCGGTTCGTAGACAGCTTTAAATGCGTATATGCCTTCTCCCAGCCCCAAGGCCGCCGGGCTGAAAATGGTCGTCGACGTCGACGGCGGTACCGTCCTTACCGCAAATTGGGTCCATTCGCTGCCGGGATCGGGTTCATGGTCCTGATCCTCGTCCCGCGCATAGTAGACGCGAACCGTGCCGGATGCATGGGCAGGATTCACCTCAAAAATGATTGGAAAGAAATCCTGAGGACGGATCCTGTACACATCCGCCGGCGACATCAAGGTGATCGTAACCGGGGTTGTCGGGTCGTCGCCGTTATCGTCCACATCCGCCGGCGGCGTCACGAGGACTCTGCCCGGAGCCATCGCCCGGATCCGGGCGGTCTCAGTTCGGCCGAGCGTCGCACCGATCGCATAGAGGCCCGGATTGACGTTGGTCTTCCAAGTGTAGCTGCGAGCCGTCAGGGGCAGGTTCGTGGCGATCTTCGGTTCGTCGCCAGTATAAGGAGGCGTGCCCTGTCCACTGCTGACCGGCACGTAGTAGAGATCGATCCATGCCTGGCCGGTGGGGTCGCGCCCTTCGAAGTCGATCTTCAAGGACGCCCCCTTCGAGATCGTCGTCGGGGTCGCCGGGGCAGTCACTGAAAGCTGCAATCCGACGACGTCTTCAGCCGGGGGAGTATCGCCGTTTCCAGGCTGCCCCGCCCCCAGGATGGTGACCTGACCCGAAGCGTAGGAAGCGACGCGCCCTGTCGCGTCCGTGCCGATCGATACGCCGATAAAGTACGTGCCCGGCGGCACCCCGAGCGTATCCCACTCGGCACCTGTCGCCGTCGCGAGCATGCCCTGGCGGATCATCCCGGCCACGCCGTTGGCGAAGTTGTCATCCGTATCATAAAAGACGTCGACCGTCGCCCCGCCGACCGGGTCGGTTGCACTGAAGACGATATTGACCTTCTGGCCCGCCTCGCGCGTGAACGAACCCGAAGGCGAGAGCACCGTCACCGAGGGGGCCGCGACAAGCGTTATCGGCTGCGTAAATTTGCGGTCCGTGTTGCCGGCCGAGTCGGTCACGATCGCCCCGATGTAGTACGTGCCCGCGGGGAGACCCTGGGTCGACCACGACGTCTGCACGAGCGAGGTGCCCTTACGGCTGCCGGTCTCGATCTCGACCTCGTTGCCGTTGAACACGCCGTCGCGGTCGTACACGAGCGTGTAGGTGAAGTCGTTTTCCGGATCCTGGGCGTTCATGGCAATGGTTACGGGCTCACCGATGACCACGAGCGTGCCGGCTGTCGGCTGCGTGAACGCGATGTTCGGCCGTTGATCGGCCGGCGGAGGAGGTGGAGGCAGATCGCCGTCGCCCGGGCCGGGCGGTACACAGTCTTGACCGGTCGATAAAGTCAACGCGCCGAGAAGCGCACAGAATAACCCGAAACGCCGCCATGAACGTCTATGTGACATCGCCCTGCCTCCCATACGATTGATGGCCGATCCCCTCTGTCGTATGCACCCGCATCGTCGGCCTGCGACGCATGCCGTTGTGTACCCGAACTGGGTGGAACGGGTGGGACGGGCGTCTCGCCCGTCACCTCTCCCCATACGGGCAAGATGCCCGTACCGCCCTTGTCGCTGCCTCCCTGTAGCGGCCGCCCCCCGTGGCGGCCGTCCCGGCACAGCTGTCATCTCAAGGCCGAAGACCGCCATAGATCAGGTACGCTTCGCCGGCCCGGGTCTTGCCATCGGGGCTGGCCAGCATCGATCCGATCAGGATGTCGCTCTTTCCGTCCCCGTCCACGTCGCCGGCCGTCGAAAGCCCGCGCGAACGCGCTCCGAGCCCCAAGGTGCTTTCGCCGCCGCCCAGCCGATCGTTGGCAGAGCGACCCACGAACACGAACCCTTGCAGGTCCTGGGTTCCGATGAGGCTCAGGCTGATCTCGCCGAGCAGATTGTTCGAACCGCGCACGAGGTAGACGAGGCCCGCGCGTTCCAGGTCCGTCGGCACGCCGGTATTGGCCAGGTCGTCCGGCAACCCGTCGCCCGTAAAGTCCAGACCGATCGTGTCCCGGATGCCGTCGCCCGTGCTGTCGAAACGCGGGCTCGCGTTCGGAGCGGCGATGAGCAGGTCGTCGTATCCGTCGCCGGTGAAGTCGCCGGCACCGGCTACGTTGAAGCCTGCCAGGTCGCCCTCGTGCTCCCCGGCGATCAGCGCGCCGTACCCCTGGGCCACGATCTCTTCGACCGTGAAGCCGCCGGCCGGGCTGATGAGATTAGGGCGACCGAAAACGATCAGCACAGCCCCTCGGCCATTGTCATAGTTCGGCAGGCCGATCATGACGTCCGGGAAACCGTCGCCGTTGAAGTCTGCCCCACCGGAAATCACCTCGCCCATCCGGTCGCCAGGCTCGCCACGGATCATCACACCGTTGAGCCGTTCCGGATCGTTCGGGGACAGGGCGAACCGCTCGAGCAGGTAGTTGCCTTCGAGTTGGATCGGCCGCCGGAAAACAATGTACACCGCCCCCGCGCCGCCGTCCTGGTTCGGCACTCCCACGAGGATGTCCATCCGCCCGTCCTGGTTGAAGTCCGGGATGGCCGTCGCCGCGCCGATCCCGGCGCCCGCCTCCGGCCCCACAATAGAAAACGGCCGCTGGATCAGATCCCCGGCCGTCCCGGTCGGCCTGACTAAACCGGTGTGGTACCCGCCGTCGCGGATCACGTACTGGTGCGGCTTGGGCACACTGACAGGCGTCCTGTCATTAGGGTCCCAGTAGTGGGCGGTCATCAACGCGTAAACGACGCCCGCCCCCGGCCGATCGACATTGAGACCCTGAATCTCGTCGGCGTAGGCGGTCTGGTTCGGAGCCATCATGAGCATGAGGTCCCGACCGCTCCCGGTCCGTATCGACGAGACCATCGTGCCGAAAAGCCCGTCCGGCATCGAGCCGTCGTCGTCCGACTGGCCCATGATCCGCGCGCCGAACGGGGGAACCGGATCCGTTTCGTGCATGCCGGTTCTCGAGGCCGGGAAGAAGAGGGGGCAGAACGAGAACGGCCGAGCCAAGGGCGGAATCCTGGGATTGAATGAGCCCTCATGATGGAAGCCCTTTAACCAACTGCTGTAATCGTAAGAGTCGCAGTCGCCGTCGTCATTCGTGTCCTGATACGCTTGCCCCAGGCAAGGCGTCGCTATGCAGCTTACGTCGTCGACGCAGTTTTCATTGCAATCCCTGATTTGGAACACCTGCCCGACCTGCTGGAGCCTGACGACGCGCTCGAGGTCACGGTTGAGGGCCGAGCGATCCGCGAGGACGGCATTATCGCTGCTGACGATCACCACGCCTCCGCGCAGGAACTGCCCGTCGGCCTCGAGAATCCCCTCGTCGCGCCAGGCCCCGGGCTGCCACCGGAGCGACCTGCTGTAAAGCCTCGGGATGCCGAACATCAGCTCGTCCAACCCGTCGCCGTCCATGTCCGGCGCCAGCGAGGCCGAGGTGATCCCGCTCGCCCAGTCGCCCGTGCCCTCCCAGAAGACGGGCCCCGTGAAAATCACGCCCTGGTCGATCCCGTCTGTCGGACGGGCCGTCATTCGACCCAAAGCGTCGCGGGTTGCGGGCTGGGTGCCCGTGCGGTTCAGGTCGTACTGCCCTTCGAGCCGCTGCTGATTGCCGTAAATGAGATAGGCCTCGCCGTAGCCCACGCCGGCCGGGTTGACCAACCCCGGCTTGCCGTACTGCGAGATGACGATGAAATCGTCGACCCCGTCCCCGTCGATGTCCCCCACCGGCGCGAACGCACTGCCGGCATGGTCCTGGAAGTTGAACCCGCGCAGCGCGGACCCGGAAATTTCGCCGGTCCCGACTTCGCCCATCCAGAAATAGGGCGGACGAACCTGAAGCCTGCCCTGCGAGCTTTCGGTGACAGCCGGCTGACCGGGCACGACCAGATGGCCGAGGATAAAGAAACGACCCGACAGGCCGGAGGTATCTATCGTGTAGGAACGCGTCGCCGGGCTCAGTCCCGTGGCGATCTCACGGATATTCCCGTCGGGCTGCCCGTCGTCGTCGAAATCCGTATCGAGATAGAGTGTCAGCGTGCTGCCCGCACCTGCGCCGTCGGCGAACCATCGAACCTCGTAAGGATCCCCTGCCAGTATGCGCGCATCGCTACGGGGTGCCAGAAACTGGAAATTGACCGCTTGGTCCGCGTCCTGACTGAGCAGCCGGATCGGAACCGCACTGTAGGCGACCGGCGGCGGCGTCATGCCATTTTCGAGCACGGCGCCGATGAAATACTCACCTTCCGCGACATTCTGCGTGTCCCACGTCGTACCTCCGGCAGTCGCGGGCACCGTCGCGATCGTCACCTCGTTGCCGTTGCCGTAGATATTGTCCGGGTCGTAGAAGATACGGACGTTCGCATTGGGCACTGCCGGATTGTTGGCAGCGACCTCGATCGGGACCAGCCCGCCCGGTATCGTCTGATACCCGGCCGACGGCTCGAGTATCTGGATGATCACGCCGCTGACGATGTTAACGGTCGCCGTCGCATAGGCTGTCGCTTTCGTGCCGGCGGACGAAGTGACCTGCACGCCCACATGGTACGTGCCCGCACTCAAGCCGCTCGTGTCGAAAGAGCGGTCAACGATGGCCAGCGCGCTGCTGCCCTCGGCGATCGTCACCTCGTTGCCGTTAAAAGCTCCGTCCGTATCGTAGAACAACCGGTAGGAAAAGTCGGCCATCCCCGCATTGAAACGGATCGGCACGGATGTCCCGGCCGGCGCGCTCACCGACTGCACCGGCGAGAGGAAATCCACCGCGACCGTTTCCTGAAGCACGATCGCGCCGGGAGCATAGGCCGTCGTCACCGCCGCTCCATTCTCGGCGCGGATCCCGACGAAAATCCTCCCAGGCCCGAGCGTCTCGGTCCGCAACTGAACGACGCGGTTGGCGCCACTGGGAAGACCGGTCGCGAAGACGACTTCGTCACCCGTCCCGGCCACGCCGTCACGGTCATAAAACCCACTGACGGTCGGGGCATCCGTGCTGTAGACGATTGTGACGACTTCGTCCCCCAGCTTCATCGTTCGATCAAGTGAGGGTGTATCGACCGTCAGAGAGGGCGCGACACCGCCAGGGCCGAACGTCGGACA
>PWPN01000257.1 GCA_003557125.1 Phycisphaerae bacterium
CCATGAGATATCTGTTTCCCATGGCACCGGTGAACCTGACGTCCATGATCCGCACGCCCGCGAAGCCGACGATCGAATAGGTGGCATTGTTGCCCGGCCCGCTCACGTGATCGAACAGCGGCAGGGAGCGCCCCTGCCCGACGATCTCTTCGAGCGGATCCTTCATGGCTGCACTCATGCCCGGGTTCCCTCCGAGCCAGAGCACGCCATTGGGGCCGAGTCTCAGCTCTCCCCCATGAAACGCCAGATCCTGGGCGGACAATACCTCGCGTATCTGGCGTCTCAACGTGTTGGTGCTGTTGTTATTCGTGCCGATGTTGACGGTCCCCAAGTTGCCCGGCGGCAACTGGAATTCGCCCGCGCCGGGAAAGATGTTGATTTCGGGTATGCCGTCATGACCGTGCGTGACCTGACCGGTATCCGGGTCGTAGGCGAAATTGTCCTCTGTCCACCCGATGCCACGGATTAGATCGTTCCATGCGTCGACGTGCAGCGCGAAGGGCATGACGCCCGCGTTGCCGCTGTCGGGCGTGACGCGGAATCCGACGGTGCCGCGATCGTACGCAGCCACAGCCGAGGCTGACACGTTGCTGCTGGTCAGACCGAAAATCGAGGCGAACGCCAAGGGGACCGGCCCGTTCCGCGCCGCGTTCCGCCTGGCTGTGACCTGGACGGCGTTCGTCCGGGCATCCACGCACGGCAGGATGCTCGTCGCGTGGTTCGTCGGCTCGGCAAGGTAGCCGAAAACGATATCGCCCTCGGGGGCGTTCCCGTCATTGCGATCGAGTTGGAACGCACTGGACAGGACGGGGTTCTCCGCAGCGAGTTCGACGGCCCGGGTCCGGCTATCGACCGCGGCCAATGATACGCCGACATCGCCTTTCAGCCGATCCTCGTCCAGGACGAGATCCCACGCAGCCGCCAGTGCAGCCGCATCGGCGGTGCGTTGAAGCTCGGCCCGGGTCTGGTAGAGCATCCCCACATCGACCGCCAGGGCCGCGAAACCGACCAGTGTCGTCATCGAGATGGCCACCATCACCACGACCTGCCCGCGACGACGACGCCGACCCGGATGCAATCTCTTGTATGCGTGCATCGTGACGTCTCCCTCATAGGTGCACACGGTATCCAACCGCGTAATCGCACGATCCCCCAGCGAACGTCGCTGAGGGAAATGGCTCGGCGTGGGGTCATTGCCGGCTAAGAAACGCGAGGGTCTTTTCGGCTTGGGCGATTCGAACGCGGGCAGACTCAGTAGCCTGCACGCACCCGGCAGGGGCACATCGGCGAGCGTCCCTGCCGGGTTGGTCGTGCAGGCCTAACGTACAAGCTGTGGGGGTCGGTACAGGTTGTTCTGGGTTCCACTGTTGTCGGTAATGCCGGTTTCATCCACGACGATGGCCGGCTGAATAATCAGGTATTTCAAATTCATCGCACCGGTCAGTTTGACGTCCACGATTCGAACACCCTCGAACTTGACGATCGAAAAGAGCGCGTTGTTCCCCGGTCCGCTCACATGGTTGAACAGAGGCAAGGAGCGCGCCTGGCCGACGATCTGCTCGAGAGGGTCCTTCATGGCTGCGCTCAGGCCGGTGTTGCCTCCGAGCCACAACACGCCGTCGGGGCCGATCCTGAGTTCCCCGCCGTGAAAGGCCAAATCCTCGGCCGAGATCCCGTGGAGAATCTGGCGCCGCAACGTGTTGGTGCTGTTGTTATCCGTGCCGATGTTTACCGTTCCGAAGTTGCCCGGCGGCAACTGGCCGCTACCGGCGCCGGGGAAAAGATTGATTTCCGGAATCCCGTCCTGACCTGGAGTCACCTTGCCGGTAACTGGATCGTAGGCGTAGTTATCCCCGATCGTCACGGCCCCGCTGATCAGGTCGTTACAGGAGTCGATCCGCAACGCGAAGGGCAGCAGTTCCGCGTTGGGCGTGTTCTCGGTCACACGATACCCGACGACGCCGCCCTCGTAGGCAGCCACCGCCCCGGCCGAGAGGTGGCTCGTGGTTTGCCCGAAGATCCGGGCCAGCATGAGCGGCACCGGACCGTTGCGCGTTTCATCGCGGCGCGCCATCGCCCGGATCGCGTTCGTGCGCGTGTCGATGACCGGCTGGAGGTCCATGGAATGATTGGCCGGCTCGGCGAGCCAACCGTAAAGAAGATCTCCATGGACTGCATTGCCGTCGTTGCGATCGACCTGGAGGCCCCGATTGAGCACGCTGTTGTTGGAGGCGATTTGAACGGCCCGCGTACGGCTGTCAATCACCGCCTGGGATACGCCATCGTTGCCCTGGAGTCGGCGTTCATCCAGCACGAGATCCCACGCGCCGGCCAATGCGGTCGCGTCCGCCGCCCGCTGAAGTTCCGCCTTCGTCGAATAGAGCATCCCGACATCCACCGCCAGAGCTCCGAAACTGATAAGCGTCACGACAGACAGCGCCACAGCCGCAGTGATCTGCCCCCGACGCAACGTCAATGACTTTCGATAAGCGACTTTGCTTTCCTTTCGCATTCTCAACCCCCCCTCTCCTCCGTGCCGCCCACTTGCGGCACGGACGCTCTAACTGCTTCAGACAGACGGCATTATTCCGAACTGTGAAGCACCTTCGGCGTGGTGTCACGGTAAAGCAGCCCGTCCGGGCCGAAGTAGCGCACCTCGACAATCTGGAACAGCCTCACGCGGTTCGACCCGTAGGTGATCAGCGAGTTTCGCACCGAAACGTCCGTGCGGTACCCGCTCAGGTCCGGCAGGCCCGCAAAATCACCGACGATCGCCTCGATGCCGCCGAAATTCCCCCAGGTCGGTGAAAACCCGTTGACCACGGCAAAACGCGTGCGTTCCCCGTCCGTAGCCATCACCTGGGTCCACTTGAATTTCTCCTGCATGTTGCTGAACTCGTTCAGGTCGAAGCTTCGCGCGATCAGGATGTCGTCACCCGCCCAGCCCTGAACCTGGAATCCGCCCGGCTGAAAATACGGCACCTCGCGGTAGTTCCAGGTGATCTGTGCGTAATAGGGTTCCAGCACGGGAAATGGCGACAGGACCGTATGGAGTTGAGGCGCAGTGACATCGCCCTCCGGATCACGGACGACAAGCTCCCAATCCTCTTCGATCATGACGACCGGGACCGGCGCCTGAGCCGACACCACGGCACTGAATAAAAGCACACATCCGATCGCACCCAGCCAGATTTTTCGACCATTCGTTTGCACGGTTCTTCCCCTCCTGTTCAATTTCCTACGAGGACCTCATACCTCCGCTACAAAGTCCCGATCCTTCTTATCCGTAAATGTTTCATCCTCCGCACCGGACAGCAGGCTGCACGACCTGCCCCTCGGCAAGGGCAGACGAGGGCAGCGCGACAAGAAAAAATCCAATACAGCCATCGCAAATGCAAAAAAAATGATTCGCGTTTCGCGAAGATTCGATGTGACTCGGCGCAGGGAGAGGTCACCGCTTTTTTTACCGGACGTACCTCATCTGTCGGCAGGAATTTTCGTTCCCCACCTGCACTTACTCAGCAGAGATTGCTCTCCGCATGGCCTGACAGAGCGCGCAAAAAGCAGGGGCGCCGCTTTTATACGGCACCCCTGTTTGTGATGACTACCGGGCCACACCCCCCGACATTGCCCGATAGTTGAACGATCGTCAACTTAATCGCATGCCGGCGTTATGAAATCGACACGGCACCAGTCGTTGGCATTTATCGAGCTTCCATAGCCGCCCACGAAAACCGTTGCCCAGCCGTCCTCGCCGCTGGTCTTGGTGAACGTCAGCGCCTTGGAGCCCCAATCGAGGCGCGGCGCGTTGGTCCCAATGTCCACGACGGTCGGGTCCGTCCCGCCGTTGAAATCCACCGCAAGCCAGCCGTTGACGCGGTCCGTGTTGTTCATCCGGAAATAGGCCTCGATCGTATATGGGACGCCGACCTCGACCCACACCTGCTGATAAATGGTTGTCGTCTGTCGGCCGGCGGTCGTCCAACGGATCTCCTGGGAATAATTGCCGGAGTAGCTGTCCGTGCTCGCAAATACGTCAGCGGCATCGCCCCCGACAGCCCAGCCGGTGGCCACGCCCGCCGTGTACGTTTCGAGATCGTGATTCGTG
Source organism: Phycisphaerae bacterium (assembly GCA_003557125.1). Classification (GTDB taxonomy): domain Bacteria; phylum Planctomycetota; class Phycisphaerae; order UBA1845; family PWPN01; genus PWPN01. The sequence goes on from PWPN01000257.1 coordinate 4,109, forward strand.
AAGCACAGAGGCGGCGCATCGAAGTAGACCTCGAGCGACGCGGCGTTTGACGTCGCGCTGCCGTGATTGTTTGTCACGACGCAACGATAATCGCCCTGATCTTCAATCTGACAGTCGGAAATCTGAAGCGTGTGCGTCGTCGCACCGGAGATGTTCCCACCGTCCACGAGATCGACCTGGTCCTTCTGCCACTGGTAGCTCAGGGGCGTCGTACCCGAGGCAGCCACCGTGAAGGTAGCCGTCTCACCGGAATCGACGGACTGGTTGGCCGGGTTCTGCGTGATCTCCGGCGCGAACGGCCCCGCACAGTCCGGGTCGCCTGGAACGTTGGCACCCGTGAAACAGCCGAGGAAGATCGCCAGGTCGTCGGCGTCCACGTCGTCATCGTCGTCGAGCCGTGCCCAGATGCAGGCAGGGTCGTCCTGCGGAACGTCGGGGCCGGTATAGCACGCCTGAAACAGACCGAAGTCGACCTGGTCCACGTCGCCGTCGCCGTCGAGGTCGCCCGGGATATTCGAAGGCGATACCGTGACCAGCACGGAATCGCTGTCCGACACGTTCTGGGAATCGGTCACGGTCAATGTATAGAGGGTCGTCACGGTCGGCGAAGCCGTCGGCTCGAGCAGTTGGGGGTTGTCCAGCCCCTCGGTCGGCGACCACTGGATGGCGTAAGGAGGCGTGCCACCACTGACCGCGCCCTCGAGCAAGGTCGAACGATCCAGAAGGATATACTTGTCCGGCCCGGCGTCGACCACCACCGGCGGAGGCGGCGGTGCGGGCCCGAACTTCATGATAAACGCATCCGTACCACCATGATTCTGGTTTCCATCGAGATGGCCGCCGGTCGTACCTGCAAGAAAAACAGCGCCGTCGGCGGTGGTGGCTACGCCACGGGCCCATTCATTGGCACTGGTGCCCACCACGGTCATCCACAGACGAGTCCCCGCGGGGTTGTATTTGGCCAGAAAAACGTCGAGCCCCCCTGCGTACGGATTACCATAAATTGGACCCGCCACGGCCCCCGCCAGGTAGACATTCCCGTCGGCGCCCATCGCGACGCCCCAGCCCTGATCGTGCTCGTCGGTGCCGAACTGCCTTCCCCAGAGCGCATTTCCATTCGCGTCGAACTTGGCCAGGAAGACATCGCGCCCCCCCATGCGCGATCCGTAGAGCGCGCCCGTCGTGTATCCGGAAACGTAAACGTTCCCGGCTGCGTCCGTGGCCAGGGAATAACCGTGCTCCGCGTTCCAGGTCCCCCACTGGCGCACCCAGAGACGGTTGCCGTTGTTATCGTACTTAGCGAGAAAAACCGAAGCGCTGCCCATATGAGGCTGGCCGTCGATGGGCCCTGCAGCCCAGCCCGTGATGAAAACATTGCCCCAGGCATCGCATGCGATGCCCCAGGCTTCATCGTTTTCTACCGAGCCCAACAGTCGGGTCCACAAACGGGTACCGAACGCGTTGTACTTGCTGACAAAGGCGTCTGCCTTTCCGATGCGCGTTTGCCCGTGCATGTCGCCGCGGACATAGCCGGTGATGAAAACGTTGTCCCAGGGGTCCGTAGTGACCGCAAAGCCCTCATCGTCCATGGCCGTCCCGATCTGCCGGGTCCAGAGCCAGTTACCCGTCGGGCTGAACTTCATCAGGAAGATATCCCTGTTCCCCACGTGCCATTCGCCGTCCAGGGAGGCGGCGGCGTAGCCCGTGGCGTAGACGTTGCCCTGGGAATCCGTCGCGACACCGAATGCAAAATCACGTTCGTCGGTCCCCCGCTGTCGGCCCCACAACAGGTTCCCGTCCGGGTCGTACTTGGCGACGAACATGTCGTAACGCCCGGCATTGGTGGCGAAAAGATTGCCTTGGGTCGCTCCCGCGATGACGTTGTTGCCCCACAGGTCCACCGCTACCGCGTTGCCCTCGTCAAGGTTGTTGGACCCCACCAAGCGGGTCCAAAGCCTCTCGTCGGCCTGAGCGTGGACGTAACCTACGCTATTGGCGCCGAGAATCAGAAAACACAGAACGATGAAACGCTTCATAAGACCCCCCTCCTCCAGAGATTCAGTCAGAATTGAACGCGAGATCAACCCCGGCTGATCCCCCGATGCTGCCAGTCGATTCGTGCCCGGTTACTGCCAAAGGGAAGCCGGCAGCGACAGGGACTTCTAACCCTCGCCCTTTAATTCTACGCAGTCAATCCATTTATCCGTCCACGCATGCCACAGGAGGCACCATATGCCCCCCTGCGTCAGTTACTTCTCATCAATCTCGCAAGCAGGGTGCCGAGAAATGAACGCCGCCCCTAAGCCCGGCCCAAGGCCGTTTGGCATTGTTTGTCCAGTATAACCTGAAACTGCCGGCAACTGAGCAGTTTTTTTATTTTAAGGTAGTTACCCCTGTGCCAGCGTTGGAAATCGACTTGGCCTCCATTAATCCTCTGGATTCGGCATACCTATGAAAAGGCTTGCTCCAGTGAGTCGGAATGGTTAAACTCTTACTTGGCTAGACACGTACGTGCGACAAAATGGGCATGGGCCGTCCGGAAAGGCTGGAGAGGCATCCTGCGGATTCCATATGATCCGCAAGCCGGAACGGGCGCGCCCGATCGGCGAGGCGCAATTGCGATGAACCTCACACTCTATCTGTTCAAGGCCGCCGGTGACCCGAAAGTCTTCAACGTCCGAGATGGAAAAACCATCATCGGGCGCCGTGAGGACTGTGACCTGCGCATCCCTCTCAGCCAGGTCTCTCGAAAACATGCGATGCTGCTCGTTCAAGAGGGAGGGGTCAGTATCCGCGACCTGGGCAGCGTCAATGGGACGTTCGTCAACAATGAACGGATCTCCGAGCAGAAACTGGCTGCCGGCGACCATATCGTTATCGGGCCGGTCGTGTTCACCGTTCAGATCGATGGCAAACCCGAAAAGGTGCCGCGTATCAAGACGCGAATCGAGTCGCGTCAATCCGTCATGGACGAAAGCGACGTCCGCCAGACCGTCCCGTCCGGTTCGCGTGACAGCGCCGGATCACATGCCGATGATCTGGTTATGAGCGGTGAGGACGAGGATCCCATCAGCGCGCTCGAACTGTTGGCCGGCACGGGCGACACGCGGCAGATCGACCTGGAAGATTCCGACATCGATCTGACCATGGAAGACTC
>PWPN01000123.1 GCA_003557125.1 Phycisphaerae bacterium
CCTGTTTCTCAGGCCCGGCTGTGCCGGCTGACCCGGCCTGTCATGAATGATCGCTTTGAATTTATGAAGAAATGGAAGCATGGGGCAGGGACACCTTGTACGCTTCATGGCCCCTGCATGACCCCTGTTCCGCAATACAAGGAGTGAAAGATGCGCAGCGTATCTCTGTTGACTGTTCTGGGTCTTGTTTTCGCGTTCGGGTTCAGCTCGCCCGCGTCGGCACAGGACATCGTGTGGACCGCGGGCGGCGCGGATTTTTTCACCTTCTTCTATGACAGCGGCAACGATTCCTGGGATGTCGTATTCCGCACCAAGGCGTCGGGAACCGTCGCCACCGGCCTGACCAACCCCTACGGAACGCCTCCCGGCGGTGTCGGTGAGAGCCCAAGAGATTACAGATTCGACACCCTTACCGGCATCATCGACACACCCGGCCACAGGGTCATCCACTCCATGGACTACCTTGTGACAGGCCCGACGCCGTTGGATCCGGGCTTCCGCACACGGCTACGGGAAGGGGACCCGGCCGTCGATCAGTTCGCCGCCTTCCGTCTCGAACTCGATTGGGCAGCCTCCACCCGGCCTCAAGACGCTGAATTCGTCATGTTCAACCTCGATCCCTTCGGGGCCGTGAACCAGGTTCCCTATGAGACGGCGACCAATCAGCTCTCTGCCGACTGGAGCGTATGGGACCACTGGCACTGGATGTTTGGTTTTTCCGAGCCGGGCGACTACGAGCTCGTCTTCGACTTCGCCGGCCTGGACGGCAACGGCACCGTGGCCAGCAGCTATGGGACCGCCTCGGTGAACTTCACGGTGGTGCCCGAGCCCGCCTCGCTGTCTCTGCTGGCTCTGGGCGGGATTCTGCTGTTCCGGACCCGTCGCAGTTGACCTGCAAGAGGCATTCGGATAACTTTCAGTCTGGTTCGGGCGAACCTGGCACGGCCAACGGCCGCGCCGTCACGCTCTAAGGGGCGTCCTTCGCGTCTGGCAGAGCCGGACGCCAGAGGGAGTGGGCTTCCGGCTCGCAGCGGGAGTTCAGGCCTCGAGCGTGACCAGCCGACTGCGACCGGTCTTCGCATGATTCGTCGCAACACGAGTGATATCGGCCCGCGCTGGGACCGATCCGCTACCCGGTGGTGTAATTGGTAACACACCAGGTTTTGGTCCTGGCATTCCTGGTTCGAGTCCAGGCCGGGTAGTCTTCCCCACGCATGCCGTGGCACCGCCCAGGGTGGTGCGGACGGGCTTTCGGGGTGGTTCCGGCGAGCGGGCAGGACTCCGGCGGGGCAGTGGTTCCGGGGAAAGGGGCAGCGACCGAGAGCCAGATTCGTGCGGACGTTCGCACGAGGCGTTGCCGGAGAGCCTGGAGGTTTCCGAATGGCCAAAAAACCTACAGCCGCGATCGTGCTGGCCGCCGGTAAATCGACACGGATGGTCACTGCGCTGCCCAAGGTTCTCCATGAGGTGTGCGGGCGGCCGATGTTGTCTTACGTGATCGATGCGTGCCGGTCGGCGGGTATCGAGCGGATCGTCGGGGTCGTCGGATACCAGAAAGACCAGGTCATCGAGGCGTTCGAGGGTGAAGCGGACGTCACCTGGGTCTGGCAGGAGGACCAGAAGGGGACGGGGCACGCGGCCCTGATGTGTCGTGACGCGCTGGAAGGCTTCGATGGCAATGTCCTGGTCATCGCCGGCGACATGCCGCTCGTGCGGGCCGAAACGTTGGAACTCCTGGTCGCGACGCACCAGCGTCAACATGCGGCCGTCACGCTGGCGACGGCTGTCCTCGATGATCCTACCGGTTACGGAAGGATCGTCCGGGACGAATACGGCAACCTTCAGGGGATCGTCGAGGAGTCGGATTGCACGGAGGCCCAGCGGGCGATTCGTGAGATCAATCCGAGCTACTATTGCTTCGACAAGAAGCTTCTCTTCGAGGCGCTCGGCGAGATCCGCCCGGACAACGTCAAGGGCGAGTATTACCTGACCGACGCGCTGCACATTCTCGTGCAGAAGGGCTGCCGGGCGGTCGCGATCACGGCTGTCAAACCGGAAGAAGCGGTAGGCGTCAACAGCCGATCGCAGTTGGCCGAGGTGGGTCGGATCATGCAGGATCGGATCCAGCACAGCCTGATGAACAACGGCGTCACGATCGTCGATCCGCCGAATACCTGGATCGACGTGCGGGCCGAGATCGGTCAGGATACGGTCGTTTATCCGTTCACGTATATCCATGGACGGGTGCGGATCGGCCAACGTTGTGCGGTCGGGCCGTTTGCCTATTTACGCGACGGGACGATGCTGGCTGACGACGTCGTCGTGGGCGTCTTCACGGAACTGAAGAACTCGACGCTGGGCGAAGGGACGCGCGCACGGCACTTGAGCTACATCGGCGATGCCCAGATCGGTCAGCGGGTGAACGTGGGGGCCGGGACGCTTTTCGCGAATTTCGACGGGCAGCGCATCCACCGCGCCGTCGTCGGGAACGATTCGTATATCGGAAACGGTGCGATTCTCGTGGCGCCGCTGACTGTCGACGAGGGGCGCCAGATCGCGCACGGATCGATCGTGAGGGAAAACAACGCAACGCCGGAAAGGGCTGAACCGTGAACGAGTGCGAACCCGATTCCATTCGGTCGAATACCGATGTGGCGATCCAGGTGTTCGGGGGCACTGCCAGCGATCGTCTGGCAGGCGCCATCGCGGAAAATCTGGGGATTCGCCTGGGGCGGGCCAAGGTGGATCGGTTTCCCGACGGCGAGACGATCATCAAGCTCGAGGACGACGTTCGCGGCCGGGACTGTTTCGTGGTCCAGGCGACGTGCCCCCCGGTCAATGAGCACCTCATGGAGCTCTTGATCTACATCGACAGTCTGCGGCGGGCGTCGGCGCGTCGGATCACGGCGGTGGTGCCCTATTTCGGCTACGCACGGCAGGACCGCAAAGCCGAGGGGCGGACTCCGATCACCGCCAAACTCGTCGCCAACCTGATCGCACAGGCCGGCGCGCACCGGATGCTGGCGATGGACCTGCATGCCGAGCAGATCCAGGGGTTTTTCGATTTGCCGGTGGATCATCTGACGGCTTTGGCCGTGATCGCCGAGCACGTCGTGGAGATGGGCCTGAGCGATTGCGTGGTCGTCTCGCCGGATGTGGGGAACCTGAAGCGCGCGACCGCCTTTGCACGACGGGTGGGGGGCGAGTTGGCCGTCATCGACAAACGCCGCATCGATGGGAAAAGCACGCAGGCGGCACGCGTGATCGGCGACGTTGATGGCAAGACAGTGATGTTGTTCGACGATATGATCACGACGGCGGGGACGGCCACCGAGGCGATCCGCATCCTGCGTGACCGCGGCGCCAAGCGTTTCCTGCTGGCGGCCACGCACGCGGTCTTTGCCGGCCCGGCGGTGGATCGGATCTGCCAGGCGGGGATCGACTGGCTTGTCGTGACGGATACGATCCCGATTTCGGAAGAAGTCAAGAAACGACTGTCGCAGTTGACGATCCTGTCGGTCGCGCCGCTCTTGGCGGAGGCGCTTCGCAGGATCCACCTCGACCAGTCGATCAGTGAGCTGTTTCAGGAAATGGGCAGTTGACGATGGTGCTCGTCTGAAGCCGAGCCCATGCGATCGGGGAGCAGATGCCATGGAGATGACGAAACTTCGCGGTGATGCCAGGCAGGCACGTGGCAAGCGAGAGGTGCAACGCTTGCGTCGAGAGGGCAAAGTGCCGGCCGTGGTCTACGGACACGGGCAGGAGCCGCAAAGCGTTGCGGTCGATTACGAAGGGCTCGAGTTTCTGCTCGAGCACGGCGCGCACATCGTCGAGCTGGAGATGGGCGGCCGGGCGCAGCCCGTGCTGATCAAGCAGGTCCAGTTCGACCCTCTCGGCCAGACGCCGTTGCACGTTGATTTCGTCTGGGTCGACCTGGACGAACGGGTATCCGTTTCGGTGCCGCTGGAGTTCCGCGGCACGCCCGTGGGATTGAACGAGGGCGGGTTGCTCGAGGAGCACCTGGTCGATCTGGAGATCGAGGCATTGGCCACCCAGATCCCCGAAACGATCCGCGTCAACATCAACGATCTGGACGTCGGCCAATCGCTGCGCGTCAGCGATCTGGTTCTGCCTTCGGGCGTAGCGGCTTTGACGGATGGCGATACACTCGTCTGTGCCGTCCGCGCCAAGGCCGTTGCGACGGAGGAAGAAGTTGCTGCCGAGGAGGCCGCCGAGGAAGGGGCCGCCGAGCCGGAACTGATCCGACGTCCCAAGGAGGAAGAGGAATCGTAAGAGCGTACGGTGGCAGGCATGCGTACGGTGGCAAGCTGCGACGGTCGGAAACTCATTCCGCCGAGATACGATCTGGGGCGGTGTCCGAAAACGGCGGCGGATGCCGACGTGTGAAGGCGGATCGACCGGCGGGCATGGGGGTACGGCAGGGGCTCGATGATCGGCGGAACGATGAAACTCGTGGTGGGGCTCGGCAACCCCGGCCCCCGTTACGAGGGAACCCGGCACAACGTCGGGTATCGTGTGATCGACGAGCTGGCCCGGCGGTGGCAGGTTGAGGTCGAACGGGCGCAGTTTCAAGGCTTGGTCGGTCAATGGCGAAAGGGCAGCCAACGGGTGCTGCTGCTCAAACCGGCGACATTCATGAACCGCAGCGGTCAGTCGGTAGCGCAGGCGGTGGGTTTTTACAAGCTGTCGTTGGCGGATCTGCTGATTGTCGTGGATGACATGGCGCTTCCGCTGGGGCGGTTGCGAATTCGCAAGCAGGGATCGGCCGGAGGTCACAACGGCCTGGAAGACATCATCACGCGGTTGGGTGGTGATGAGTTCTGCCGGTTGCGAATCGGTATCGAGCAGGTGGGCGGCGAGCGGATGGTGGGCCATGTGCTCAGCCCGTTCCGCCCAAAGGAGCGGGAGGAGATCGAGGCGGCGATCGTACGGGCGGCCGACGCGGTCCAATGTTGGCTGGACGCGGGGCCGAACGAAGCGATGAACCGCTACAACCCGGCGTAGCGTAAGGCGGGTGCCGACCGAAACCGCCCGGCCTTACTGGATGCCGCGGGGTCGTGTTCTTGTAGCGGCCGCCCGATGTGGCGGTCGGTTTCAGCGGTAAGGTCGCTGAGCGGCGGCTGCGGCGGAGCGTTGTCCTGACAAGTGGCCCGCCTCGAACGGCCAGCGGCGTAGATGACTAGTGCGGAGGTAATCGACGTTGAACACGTATGAAGCCATGGTGTTGTTCGACCCGACGGCAGGCACCGACATGGGCAAACTCGAGGAGGAAGTAAACCGCCTCATGGAACGATGCGGTGCGCAGACCCTCATGTGGGGCAAGTGGGATGAGCGTCGTTTGGCGTATCCGATCAAACGGCACAAACGGGCCGTCTACGTCCTCATTTATTTCAAGGCGGATGCGGATCGGATTACCGGTCTGGAGCGGGACACGCAGTTGAGCGAGACGATCCTGCGATGCCTCGTGCTCCGGGCGGACCACGTCAGCGAGGAGCAGATGCGCGAATCGCTCGGACGCGCAGCCCAGCCGGCCTCATCGGAAGAGGACTCGGGCCAGGAGCAGCGCGGGGAAGCCGAAAAAACCGATGCGGGCCAAGAAAACAAGGACGCATCGCCTGCGCCGGATGCATCCCAGGCGGTAGCCGAAACTTCGAGCCCGGCCGAGACCTCGGAACAGGACGAGACGTAGATCGGCTCGCCGGTTTCATCAAAACGCGGCCTGATGTCGAACGCCTGCCGTGGTACGAGGGCGGCGACGACGGACCTAGCAAGGAGTATGACCGATGGCCAGTTACAACCGCGTGATCTTGGCCGGGAACCTGACGCGCGATCCCCAGTTGTCCTATCTGCCGAGCAATACGCCCGTCTGCAAGTTCGGCTTGGCGACGAATCGACGCTGGAAGGACAACAGCGGCACGATGCGGGAAGAGGTCTGCTACGTAGACCTCGTGTCCTTCGGGCGCGGTGCGGAAGTGATTAACCAGTACATGCGTAAGGGCCAGCCCATGCTCGTGGAGGGGCGTCTGCAGTTTCGTCAGTGGACCAGCCAGGAAGGCCAGAAGCGCAGCAAACTCGAAGTGGTGGTCGAGAATTTCACCTTCCTGGGCGGTGGCCAAGGCGGCGGCGGCCAGGGCGGCGGCGGTGGTGGCCGGGCCCGCCAGGCCGGCGGCGAGGAATGGGGCGGAGGCACGTCCCAGGACAACGGCCCGCCTGCGGACGATGGCGACGTGCCGGCCATGGACCAAGACGTTCCGTTTTGAGCGTAGCCCATTTGCGCATGGGAAGCGTTTTGTAAGTGCAAAGAGCCGCGGGCTTTAGCCCGCGCGGTCGAACGATATCGAGAGGCCGTTCCTCGTCCATCCATCGCATCGACCGCGTGTGCGACCGCTTGCGGAAAGGTCGTTGTTTCCGAGCAATCACATGTGATTTGTGGACCCGGCAAAAAATACGTGAAACGGGCGGGTCCGGATGGTAGAGTAGAGGACGGCCGATTACGTGGCGCGGTCCTTGTTGGGTATGAACTAGCCGAGAACGATCCAGTGCTTCCGCGCGGCCTCCAGCCCTGCGTGTGCCGGGTGCGGATCGCGTGCACAGGGGTGGTCAGATGAAAGTGTTGCTGCGATGCGATGTTCCGAATGTGGGGTTGGCCGGCGACGTGGTCGATGTGCGTGAAGGATATGCACGGAATTTCCTCATCCCACATCATATGGGTGTCGAGCCGACCAATGCGAATATGAAGGCTATCGAGGAAGACAAGCGCCGCGCCGAGGAGCTTCGACGCGTTCGCCGTGCCGAACTCGAACAGGAAGCCGGCAAGCTCCGCGAGGTGGAGATCACGATTGCCTCCGCGTGCAACCCGGAAGGGCGGCTCTACGGCTCGGTCGGTTCGCGCGAGATCGCGTCGGCCCTGCGTGACGGAGGCCATCAGGTCGAGACGGCGCAGGTCCATCTCCGCGAGCCCATCCGCCAGCTCGATACGGTCATGGTGCCCGTGGTCTTCGCCGAGGACATCAAGGTTGAAGTCAAGGTGTGGGTGGTTCGGGAAACGACGGCTGACGAGGCGGAAGAAGCGGCACCCGAGCCGCAAGGGGACCGTGAGCGTGAGCCGCGCGCCCGGCCTTCGGCTCACGGAAAGCGCCCGAATCACGGCTTGCAAGTCGATGCGCTTGAGACCGACTTCTAGCAGATTCCTTAAGGAATCTGC
>PWPN01000054.1 GCA_003557125.1 Phycisphaerae bacterium
ACCGCACTGGCGGGCAAGCCGCCAGTGGCACCCGTCGATACGCCCGTACCCAACCCTGATCGCAAACGGGCGAGACGCCCGTACCACCCTGATTTATCGACTGCACCAGAACCGGGCGCGTGGTGAGACCGGGATCTCGTGAGGCCGATGGCTTTGTGAGGCTGGTGGGGCTGGGCATCTCGTGAGACCGGGACGGCGGGACCTGTGAGGCCGATGCCTGGCGGAACCGGGCGCCCTCGGAGCCAGAATCGCCGAAATCGCGGTCCAGGCCAATTCCCTTGCAATAGGCGGCCTGCGTCGTGTATGATTACTAGGCTAAGCATTGGGGCTGAGCCGACGTATCTTTTCGGGTCTCTTTCGCGGCATGGGGAGATAGCAAGAGACAGCGGCAACGCCCGGCTTGCCAACCCCCGGAGCAGGACGACGCCTCCGGACACTGTCAGAAAATCACCCTGACACTTTTCGATCGTGCGAACGGATGCAGCGCAGGCTCGCCTTGACCCGCCTGCGAAAGAGGAACGTACGAATGCCGCTTACCGTCAGGAAATTCCGTACCGTTGAGGTGTTGCGATGAGCAAAGCTGCCTGGTCGAACATGAATCCGCCTGCCGAGTTGAAGGACGTCCTGAACGCGGCGTCGCGCGTCCATGTCGCGCACAGCGTCGACGATCTCTTCGCGTTGGCCTGTGGCACGCCGGACTGCGATTCGCTCGAAGTCGCCTACGACCTGCCGGACGGCTCGCATGTCGTCGAAGCGCACGTGTTGCGTGTCCGCAACGGCATCGCCGTCAACTACACGGAATCCTACATGAGGCGGCGCGATCCGGACAGCATGGTGATCGGCGACGACAACCCTACGGACAAGGCGAGGTTCCAGGAGCGGTTCGGCCACGATTTTTCGGGTCTACGCACGCAGACCCTCGACTGGATGGCCGACCAGGAGTTGGCCATCTTCGCTTTCCGCACCGGTCGCGAGGGCATGGGCGAAGACGCGCTGGCCGTCGCGCCCGCCAACGCTGCCTTCTTCCCGCTGGGGCTCTCTTTGCTCCAGGGTATCCTGTCGGCCGACGAGCTGGGCGCGAACTTTTCGCCCCGGACGATCATCTACGTGGCCCCGCCGTTCCGGCACACCTTCTTCGGCGGTTCACAGGTCGTCGTGCACAACCGCGACAACGGAACCCACGAGATTTTCTCGTACAACCTCTACCCCGGGCCCAGCGCCAAAAAAGGCGTGTACGGCTCCCTGATCCGTCTCGGCGAGGATGAGGGCTGGGTCGCGGCGCACTGCTCGGCGGTGCAGGTGATTACGCCCTATGACAATATCCTGACGATCATGCACGAAGGGGCCAGCGGCGGCGGAAAGAGCGAAATGCTCGAGCAGCCCCATCGCCTTCCGGACGGGCAGTTCCTCAAGGGGCGCAACATCGTCACGGGCGAGAAACGCTTTCTCGAAATCCCGCGTACCTGCGAGCTGCACCCGGTCTGCGACGACATGGCCTTGTGCCACCCTTCGATTCAGCAGCCCAACGGCAAGCTGTGGCTTGTGGATGCGGAAGATGCCTGGTTCGTTCGTGTGAACCACATCATGGAATACGGCCAAGACCCGCATCTCGAGAAGCTGACGGCCCAGCCGACCAAGCCCCTGTTCTTTTTGAATATCGACGTCGTCCCCAACGGGCGCGCGTTGATCTGGGAGCATATCGAGGATGAACCGGGACAGCGATGCCCGAACCCCAGGGTCATCATGCCCCGTTCGGTCGTGCCCGACATCGTCAGCGAGCCGGTCAGTGTCGATGTGCGCAGCATCGGTGTGCGGACACCTCCGTGCTCGCGCGAACGTCCCAGCTACGGCATCATCGGCCTGTTCCATGTGCTGCCGCCGAGCCTGGCCTGGCTGTGGCGGCTCGTGGCGCCGCGAGGGCATGCCAACCCCAGCATCGTCGAAACCGAAGCGCTGAGCAGCGAAGGCGTCGGCAGCTATTGGCCTTTCGCGACGGGCAAAAAGGTCAGGCAGGCCAACCTGCTCCTGGAGCAGATCGAGAATACGCCGCGCACACGGTACGTGCTCATCCCCAACCAGCACATCGGTGCCTGGGAAACGGGCTTCATGCCGCAATGGCTGGCACGCGATTATCTCGCGCGACGCGGCAGCGCCAAGTTCAAGGACGAACACCTCGTGCGGGCCCGATGCCCGCTGCTCGGATACGCGCTGCACTCGGTGCGCATCGAGGGCGTCCGGATCGCCGAGTGGTTCCTGGAAGTGAACACGCAGCCGGAGGTCGGCAACGAAGCTTACGACCAGGGGGCAGCGATCCTCCGCGAATTCTTCCACAAGCACATCCGCGAGTTCCTGTCGGACGATCTGGCTCCATTGGGCCGGGAAATTATCCAATGCTGCCTCGACGATGGGGCGATGCCCGACTACGAAAGTCTGCTGGGCAGGCCCGAGTAAGTCAGGCCCCGAGTAAGTCAGGCCGAGAGTACGTGCGGGTGGGACGGGCATCTTGCCCGTCGGGTACATGGTGTGTGGGGGGGACGGGCATCTTGCCCGTCAGGCAGCATAGGGAAAGCCCGAACAAAACCGTGCGAGTGCCCTTTACGGCCAGGTCCCGCGTATTTGCAGGCGCTTATCTTGCATGATCCGGGCAGATGGATCAGGATGACCATATCAGGGCCCTGGGTCGGTATCGAATCGAAGGGCGAGTGTCCGCAGCCTCGCGATAGCGTCGATCGGAAAAAACAACTCACAGGCCGAAGCGTAACAAATCACACCTTCGACGCACGTTGCCTGTGAAGGGTCCGATATTTTTTCTCCGCGACCGATAACCGATGCCAAGAGTAAGCGTGAGCACAGCCATCGGTGGAAAAAATACATTACTGAAAAAAATCACAGGAACCCTCCAAAAAAACTCCCGCTTCCGCATTGTGTTTATCCGATAGTTACTGTAGAAAGCAGGTGTTTGCGGACGGATTCGGATCCGTCGGGGGCGAACGCATCAACATGTCGTTTCGGCAAAAATGCTGAACGTATCCATCGGCGAAGGTGCCCATGGACCCACACAAAAGAATGACGCGTACGCTGGCTTGTCTGGTCGCTTCGATGAGCATCGGGGCTGCGTGCCTCGATTGGCTTCGGCCGGACGATGTCTCGGGTGCTTCCCGCGGCATTGAGTTGATCGCGCGTGGGGCGGCGACGGCACGCGAGTGGGAAGCTGTGCGGGTTATGACCCATGACGGGGATGTGAACGACCTCGATCTGCGAACGCATTTCGTGATCGATGACCAGGGTTATTATCAGCCTACGCGAGGCTGGGAACGGCAGCGCGTCCTTGACGCCACCCCGACCGTGCGCGTCGTGCTTACGGTTCCGGCGAGTCAGCACGTCACGCCCGCCCAGCGCTCAGCGGCAGAAAGCCTCATCAACCAGCTTCAAAGTACACTGCACATCTCACCGAGCCATGTCCACTGGTTCTAAGAATGCACTCGCTCGAAGTGCCCGGCGACCATTCCTATTCAGCATGTAACCTTGAATCAGGGGCTCACATGGCTGCCTGATGCGCGTGGCCCTTGGCTCGAACCCATCGCCCTCGCCTGATCACCCGGTCCCCGCACCCACCGTCCACGGGAATTGACGGAAAGCCGTCACTTTGATTAAGGTAGATGGCGGCAGCCATAACGGCAGCGTATTCCTTGACGCGCATTGCCCGTGGTCGTCCGATAAGCGGCCTGGAAAAGGGCCTGGGAAAGGCCTGCGCGTGGTTGTATGCGATGGAGAGGCAGCTCTTGGAATTCGGGGGGACGGCGGGGGATTGTTCTTCAGTGGCGGCCCCAAAGATCCGAAAAAAAAGTGGGTTTTAATATACTGAGGGCCGGTGGGGGGGAGTGGAAGTCAGCCCGCACTCCTGGGCGGTCTCTGGCCGCCATGAGATGGTCGTGCCTTGGCAGCGAGGTTGACGGGGCTTTTGGGGACCACTTACAATCAACCGTATAATGAAAAACCGTCCTTTCCGTATACAGCCCATTCCGGGCTGAGGGAAGAGGGCTTCAACGCCACGTGTTCGGGGACTGTTTGGTGAACTTCTCAGTTCCGGGTTTCGTAATCTATGAACGTCTCGGGACAGGTGCGCGCTCGACGATCTGGCTGGTGGTTGAGCAGGCGACGGGTCGGCAGTTCGCGTTGAAGCGGGTTCGCCGTCGGCCGACGGACGACGACCGGTTTCTACGGCAGGCGCTGAATGACTACGAGGTCTCCTCGAAGGTCAGTCATTCCGTCCTTCGCCAGAGTCATCGGCTGTGGCGGGTTCGGCGGCTTCTTCAGTTGCGCGAGATCCGGATCCTCATGGAACTGGTCGAGGGGCGGACACTCGAACAGGTCGGCCCGATGGGAACCCATGGCCTGTTGCGGATCTTCATCCGCGTGGCCGAGGGTCTGCATGCGATGCACCAACAGCACTTTGTGCATTCGGATATCAAGCCCAACAACATCCTGCTGGCCGACAATGGCGAGGTGAAGGTCATCGATTTCGGGCAGAGCTGCCCGATCGGGCACGTGAAGGGCCGCATCCAGGGGACGCCGGACTACATCGCGCCCGAGCAGGTCGAGAAGGGGATGCCGCTCACGCAGCGTACGGATGTGTTCAATCTCGGAGCCACGCTTTACTGGGCTGTGACGGGCAAGGCCTTTCCCACGGTCATGCCCAGCCAGAAACGAGTGGGCGGCATTGACCTGGTCGGGCCGCGCGAGGCGCCCGAGCCGTACGAGGTCAACCCGAAGGTTCCGATGGCCCTGAGTCGGCTCATCATGGATTGCTGTCGGCCCAATCCCAAGGATCGCCCGGCCGGCATGCCCGAGGTCATCCGCAGGCTCGAGGTCGCCCAGCACGTCCTCGACAAGAACGGCGTCACGCTCATGGGCGCACCGACCGTGAACGGTTGCGATCCCGTGCCGACGTCTCCTCTGCCTTCCAAAGATTAAGCGGGTTCCTTATTTCTCACACGTGGACGAGCCGGCTATGTTGCGTTGAATGTCGCGCGTGGCGTCCGTATGATGCGTGATTCCGGTCGTACGGGCCGTGTCGCGATAAGGCGACGGTCCCGTGCCGAGTCGAGATTTTTTGCTTACAAAGCTTGTCCTGGATTTTCGGGACCGGCGCATAGGTTGAATACCCGTGTATCTCAGTCGCCTGGAATCCGCATCGAAGGCTTTGCGCAGAGCGGCCGCCTTGAACCTCGAGGACCCCATCCGCGAGGGCTCCCTGCTGTGTTTCCCCGAGAATGGCCACGTCGTCATGACGGGGGATCTGCACGGGCATCACCGCAACTTCGAGAAGCTGGTCAAGTACTGCAGCCTCGAAGGCGCGCCGCATCGGCATGTGCTCCTCCATGAGATGATCCACGCGGACCTCGACGTGTCCGGAGGTGTGGACCGCTCGTTCGAGGTTCTGCTCGACGCAGCCAAGTGGAAGACATTCTTTCCCGATCAGGTGCATTTTCTCCAATCGAACCACGAATTGGCCCACCTCCAGAAGCAGTCGATCACGAAGGGGGGGCGGCTGGTCAACGACGACTTCGAGCGGGGCGTCGCCGAGATCCTCGAGACCACGCAGATCGAATGCGTACTGGACGGAATCGACGAGTTTCTCGCGTCGTTTCCGATCGCGGCCCGCTCGCCGAACCGCATCTTCTATTCGCATTCGCTGCCGGACGCGGGCGACCTGAACCACTTCGATCCGGATTGCGTCCGGCAGGCAGCCGAGGAGCTCGACCTGACGGAAAACGGCTCGGTATACGAGCTCGTCTGGGGACGGCGGCATACGCCCGAGCTGCTCGAGGAGCTGGGCCATACCTGGGACGTGAATTTCTTTCTCATGGGCCATCAGCCGCAGGAGTTCGGCTACCAGGTGCATCACGATCGGCTCATCATCCTGGCCAGCGACAACAACCACGGCGTGTTCCTTCCGGTGGACTGCTCGAAGGACTACACGATCGAGGAGTTGACCGGACGTATCCGCCCGTTCGCCGGGGTCATCTGAGCGTACGAAGCATCTTCCTTGGAAGAACCCCCCTTAATCCCCCCTTTGTAAGGGGGGAAAGATCATCTGCTGCACGTTACTATGTTGCTTGGAGTTCCGCCGGGTGCCACTGGTTGCCGAGGCCACTGGGTGCCGGGTGCTGCTGGGTGCCGGGTGCTGCTGGGTGCCACTGGCGGCTTGTCCGCCAGTGTTCACTTCGGGAGACGGGGACGGCCGCCACGGGGGGCGGCCGCTACAGGACCGCTACTTTACGGTCGCGGCTCGGATGAGTTCCTCGCGATATTGTCAGGTCGCTTACAGGTGCATTTCGATGACGCCGGGCTGGGTGAACCGGCGAAGGGCGTCGGTGTCGACGGTCACGCCCCAGCCGGGTTCCGGAAGGGGGCGGCCCCATCCGCCGTAACCGAAACGCACTGCGGGTCGAGTCACATCCTGGCGGAGGAGGAAGCGCCCGTAGCTGCCCTCGGCGAACGAGGCGCCGGGCACATTTTCCAGGAAGCGCCTCCCCGCTGCCGAGAGAATACCCGTCTCGCCCACCATGCAGCCGAGCTGGAACATCACTCCATGACGGCGTGCAAGGTTCGCCAGCCGCAGGCTCGGAAGCAGCCCGCCGTTCTTGCTCAGTCGGATGTTGAAAGCGTCGGCGATACCCGCACCGATGAGCCGTTCGGCATCGTCGAGCGTCACGAGCGATTCGTCGTGCATGACCGTCACGTTCACGGCCCGCTTGAGGGCCTGGACAGCGTCATCGTCGCCTCGGGCGAAGGGCTGTTCGACCGCGGCGATGGGCACGTCCTGGGTGGGTGCGAGCACCTCGATCGCGCGTCCGACGGTCCATGCGGCATTGGCATCGAGCCGGAGCGTCGTCGTACGGCCGAGCGAACGGCCGAGGACGCGTTGAACGCGCCGGATGCGTTCCACGTCGTCGGGATAGCCGACCTTGAGCTTGAAGTCGCGCAGGCCGAACCATCGCATTTTCCGCACGGACCAGCCGAGTCGGCCCAAATCGTCGCCCGACAGCACGCCGCTGTAGGGCACCTTGCGGAGACTGGCCGGCGGCCCGAAGCCGGGCAGCCCGAACCATCCGACCGCCTGGCTGATGGGTTTGTTGAAGTAACGGCTGTAGGCATCCAGCAGGGCCAGCTCGAGCCCCGCGCGGGCGGCTGTGATGATGCT
>PWPN01000182.1 GCA_003557125.1 Phycisphaerae bacterium
CATCGTCAAACACCGTAGAGGCCGACTTGACAAGTAGCGGGCTTTCATAGAAGCCGCGACCGTGAGGGAGCGATGTAGCGGCCGCCCCCCGTGGCGGCCGTCCTTTCCCCCCTTATGAAGGGGGGACCAAGGGGGGTTTTCCGATCGGCGTGCGGAGCAAATTCACCCCCCTCGCCCCCCCTTTGCAAGGGGGGGAAACAGAGTGCAAGGAGCGAACAGAGCACCGGCGGCTTGTCCGCCAGTGCTTTGTCCACAAACCCGCAGCTCTTTGTACGGAGCATTTTGGCACATCCCGCCGATACCTCGGAAGTTTTCGCGTCACTTGGCCAGGCGGTCGAGGTCGGCGCCGATGGCGTCGATGAGAGCCTTGGCGACGGTCCGTGCCGCGACGAGGTCTCCGCCGGGCTGGTGGGTCAGGATGTAAAACTTGATCTTCGGCTCGGTGCCGCTTGGTCGGGCGATCACTTTCGACCCGTCGGCCAACGTGAACAGCAGCACG
Organism: Phycisphaerae bacterium; assembly: GCA_003557125.1. Lineage (GTDB taxonomy): Bacteria > Planctomycetota > Phycisphaerae > UBA1845 > PWPN01 > PWPN01. The sequence goes on from PWPN01000182.1 coordinate 500, forward strand.
TTGCTGGCCGGCAGCTCGTAGCGCCCGACGAGTTGGCCCGTGGCGATCTGGCGAACGTCGCCGGTCATGAAGTCAGCCACCGTGTCCACAGCCAAGCCTCCGAAACTTCGCGGCGGATCCTTGCGGAACATCTCCATGATCGCGCGGATGCGGTCGGCCCCTTCCTTGCCGGGCAGCGTGATGCTTTTCGCGCCCTCCTGGTAGTAGCCGAACCGCTCGAAGAGCTCTTCGAGTACGGCGCTGAGATTCTTCGACTGGGACGCAGCCAGGGCGGCCAGGTCGGCGACGCAGGCAGCGCTCGTGACAGCGTCCTTGTCGCGCACGAACGTGGCCGGCATGTAGCCGTAGCTCTCCTCGGCCCCGAACAGGTACGTTTTCGTCGGCCGACCCGCGGCGCGGTCCTGCTCGAACTGCTCGACCTTCTGGCCGATCCACTTGAAGCCGGTGAGCACCTCGATGACCTCGACGCCGTAGGAACGGGCGATGTTTTTCATCATGTCGCTGGAGACGACCGTCGTGATGAGCACGCCGTCGTCGGGCAGGCGACCCTCGCGCTGGAGCGACTCGCAGATCGAATACGTCAGCAGGGCGGCGATCTGGTTGCCCGTCATGAGCTGGAACGTGTCATCGGCCGTGCGCACGGCGATGCCCATCCGGTCGGCGTCCGGGTCCGTGCCGATGACGAGGTCGGCCCCCTCGCGCCGGGCCAACGCGATGGCCAGGTCGAGCGCGGCGCTCTCCTCGGGGTTCGGGTACGTGACGGTCGGGAAGTCGCCGTCGGGCTCAGCCTGCTCGGGGACGACGAGCACCTGCTCGAAGCCGCGACGCCGCAGCGCTTCAGGGATGAGCGGCGCGCCCGTGCCATGCAACGGCGTAAAGACGATTTTGAGGTCTTTCCCGTAGCGTCGCACGATATCCTTGCAGACGCAGGACGCATCCACGTGCGCGAGGAACGCTTCGTCGATTTCGCGGCCGACGATCCGGATGCGCCCGTCCGCGACCGCCTCATCGTAGTCGGCCACCTTGACGGCGCCGAAGCTGTCGACGGCCTGGACGTGCCGCATGATGTTTTCATCGTGCGGCGGGACGACCTGCACGCCGTCGGATCCGTACGCTTTCAAGCCGTTGTAGTCGGCCGGGTTGTGGCTGGCGGTGATGACGACGCCGCCTGCGCAGCCGAGGTGGCGCACCGCGAACGACAGCTCGGGCGTCGGTCGGAGCGACTCGAAGAGGTAAGCGGTGATCCCGTTGCCAGCCAATACGGTTGCGACGCGTCGGGCGAAGACGTCGCTGAACCGCCGACTGTCGCAGGCGATGACGACGCCGGCGCGTCTGGCGTCCGGGCCCTGTTCGGCCACATGGTTGGCCAATCCCTGGGCCGCTTCGCCGACGGTATAGATGTTCATCCGGTTACGGCCCGCACCGATGAGGCCTCGCATCCCGCCCGTGCCGAATTCGAGGTCCTGGTAGAAGCGGTCGGTAAGCTCCTTGTGGTCGGCTGCTTCGACGAGCAGGCGGATCTCCTGCTTGTCCGCCTCGGCGATAGCAGGATCGTTCAGCCATGCCTCTACAGCCGTCTGGATCGTCGCGTCCATCATGGATGCCATCTCCTTAAATCTTCTATAACGACCACATGTCTTATCGTCTTGAGCGGTTTACCAGTGTTCGCTAGCCGATGCGTGGATGGTACGGGCATCTTGCCCATTTGCATGCGCTGCCCGACGATGCGCGGGGGGTACGGGCATCTTGCCCGTTTGCATGTGCTACCCGACGGGCGAGACGCCCGTACCACCCCCATTTTCGTCACCCCGGGCGCCACGGCTTCACTTCCGGTCGCCACGGCTACACCTCCGGGTGCCACGGGTGGCTTGTCCGCCAGTGCTCTCCTTGAAAAAAGATACACATCGACCGCAGACGGCAAATGCGTCATGCGACTCCGAGTTCCCGTCGGAAATAGGCGATCGTCGCGCGGAGCCCTTCTTCGAGGCTGACGCTCGGTTTGTAGCCGAGGACTTGCCGCGCGCGGGTCAGGTCCGGGCGACGGCGGACGGGGTCGTCCTCGGGCAGGGGGGCATGGACGATCGTCAGTTCCTTGCCGGTCGTCTTTTGGATCAGGGCCACCAGGGCGGCCATGGTGATTTCCGAGTCGTTGCCGAGGTTGACCGGTTCGGTGCAATCGCTGTTCATCAGTTGCACGAGCCCCTCGATCAGGTCGCTCACATAGCAGAAGCTTCGCGTCTGCGTGCCGTCGCCGTACAGGGTGATCGGTTCGTCGCGGAGCGCCTGGCAGACGAAGTTGCTGACGACGCGTCCGTCGTCGATGGTCATGTGCGGTCCGTAGGTGTTGAAGATCCGGGCGATGCGGATGTCGAGGCGGTGCTGGCGGTGGTAGTCCATCATGAGCGTCTCAGCCACGCGCTTGCCTTCGTCGTAGCAGCTCCGCGGGCCGATGGGGTTGACGTGACCGAAGTAGCTTTCGGGTTGGGGGTGAACTTCCGGGTCGCCGTACACTTCCGAGGTGCTGGCCAACAGAATCCGGGCGTCGACGCGTTTGGCCAACCCGAGCATGTGGTAGGTGCCTAAGACGTTCGTTTTGATCGTTTTGACCGCGTTGTGACGGTAGTGGACCGGGCTGGCCGGGCAGGCGAGATGGTAGATCCGGTCGACTTCCAGCAGGATGGATTCGGTGACGTCCCGCCGGAGAAACTCGAAACGGCCGCTGAGCAGCAGTTCCCGGTAACGGTCGCCGAAATGGGTCAGTCGGCCCGTAAACAGGTTGTCCAGGCACAGCACGTGGTGTCCTTCGTCGAAGAGGCGAAGGCAGAGGTGCGAGCCGATAAACCCGGCACCGCCCGTGATCAGGATTCGTTCATACGCCATGGTGTGACTCCGTGGACCGGCATCTCTCGCACAGCCCCCAGGCCGGCGATCCGGCCCGTGCCCGGTCCCAATGAGGTATCGTAGAATGGCATGGGCGAAAATGCACCCTCTGCCGTGATTTGAGGATTTCCGGCTCCGGTAAACCGCGTGCGTATCCGGAGCGTAACTTTGTTGGCGCAGGTGCATTGCGGAGAGTGGACGGGTAGCCCCTCGATGCGATAGCGGACGACTGGGAGACGCGAGGATGACGCAGTGGAAGACGGTACTCCATGTCCACACGGACTCTTCCGAGGACAGTGAAAACACCGTTTCACATCTGGTGGAATCGGCCGGGCGCGAGGGCGTGGACTGCCTGATCGTCACGGACCACAACAGCATCGAAGGCGCCCGGGAGCTGGCCAGAGTGGCGGGCTCAGACCTTCGGGTGATCGTCGGTGAGGAGATTTCCACGCGCCAGGGGCATCTGATCGGGGTGTTTCTCACCGAGCGGATCCCCCCTCGGATGGACGTGCGGACGACGGCCGAAGCGATCAAAGGCCAGGGCGGCCTCGTCGTCGTGCCGCATCCTTTTAACGTGCTTTTCGACTGCGGGCTGCGCGGGGCTGTGCGGAAGATCCTGGATCTCATCGACGTCGTCGAGATTTCGAACGCGCAGAATATCTCGCCCTTACCCGATTTTCTGGCACGGCGCTTCGCGCGTCGTCACGGGTTCCCCGGCCTGGTCGGCGTCGACAGCCATCACCGCAACAGCCTGACCGCCTGTTACCAGTGGATGCGCCCCTTTGAGGGGCCGGCGGAGTTCCTCGCAGCGGCGCGCGACGCGCAACTTGTCTTTGGGTGTCACACGTTCGGGTACTTCATGCGATCGGCTGTCTTCGAGGCCCGTAAGTGTCTCGGGCTCCGCCCGACGGCCCGTTACGGCCGACAAAACTGCGACATCGGTCGGGAACCCGACGATACCACTCCGAAGGGATGATGAATGGGAACCGCGCGCCTACGCGCAATAAAAACCCCGGGACGCACAGCCCCGGGGTCCTTTTTCAAGTCGTCTTTTCGTTGCAACAAATGACGGCGCGGTGCACCCTGCACGTCAGCCGAGGATCTCCTGGCCGCGACGCGTCAGGGCGGCTGCGTAGATGTACTGCCCTTTGCTGCTGTAAAGCTTGCCGGCCCAGACCATGCCATCGCTCTTCAGCGATTCGAGCCACGTCTGGATGTTCTCGAAAGCCAGCTCAGCCGTCCAGCTGGAGTTCTCAGCCACTTCGCGTGCCAACTCGAACTCCGTCAACGGCCCGGTTCGCAGCCGCCGAAGAATGATGAGTTCATGCTGACGAAGAACTTCAAAAGCCTGTGTCACCATGACCTTGTCCCCTGTCAGGAGGCGTTACTTTACGCACTCCCGCACCAAACCGCTTTCCCCCTCGCTCTACGCGCTATCATATGGCGAACAGTCCGGGAAAGTCCAGCGCATCTGTACCGCATGTGCCCACCTTTTTGTGATAAAAAATTTTCGAATGCCATCGCACCCGCCCCCTCCTAAGCTGTTGAAAAGCTCGGCTTTGCATCTACGACCATGGGTCGAAGGGTTGTGGATTTCGCGAATTCCACAGCCTCGCGAACCGAGACTGCCGGGAGGTCGGGGGCGTGCGCCAAGCGTTTTTATTATGGGACGATTCCGTCCCGGCATGCTGTAAAACGACTGTTGCACGGCGTGGTACGTCCTGTTCTGGATACATGGGCTGAACATGATAGACTACCCCCTCGGACGAGTCGGTTGCATGCGGCACAGGAAATTCACACCTTGGCCGAAGATGGTTCCGATGCTTGTCGGCGATGGCTTCACAATTTATCTCGGAAAACGATTCCGGGTTGGGTAAGCAGGTGGTTTGGGGAACGACGAAACTTTAGCGACAGGAGTGAAATTATGGCCAAAGTAATTGCGTGTCGGATCTTCAGCTATGGCAAGCACCAGGAACGCGCATGGACGCATCTGCCGGAGATCGGCATCCGCAATGTCGAGATGCCCGCGCCGCCGCCGGCCGAGTGGGACGACGCGAAGCGCAAGTTGAAGGATCACGGGTTGCGGGCCACGTCGCTCCAGTCGCTTTGCGATCTGACCAAGCCGGACGCGGTCGAAGTGATGCGACCTCAGTTGGAGGCGTGCGCCGCATTCGAGAGTGATATCTGTTTTTTGAGTGCCAAACCTGGCGAAACGCCCCTCCCGGTCATCTGGGAGCGACTGCGGGCGATGGGCGACGTGGCTGCACAGCACGGCGTGACGATCGTGCTCGAGACGCATCCGCCGCTGATAACCAACGGCGACCTCGGCCGCGAGACGATCCAGGCGATCGACCATCCCAACGTTCGGATCAACTTCGACACGGGCAACATCCATTTTTACAACAAGGACATGACGGCTCTCGAGGAGCTCGGCAAGGTGGCTGACCTCACCGCGGCCGTCCATCTCAAAGACCACACGGGCACGTTCGAAGAGTGGAGTTTCCCGGTTCTCGGCCAAGGGGTCGTGGACTTTCCGGGGATCTTCCGGCTCCTCGACGAACGGGGTATCGACGGCCCCTGCACGATGGAGCTCGAGGGGACCAAGGGCCAGGAATTCACAGAGACCGAGCAGTGCGACTATGTCGCTGCCTCGGTAGCCTATCTGCGGAGTCTGGGCGTATTGGATGAATGAGCCGGGCCTATGGGATGGATCCCCGTTGCGCCAGGCATAGGGGGCGCAGGGCGATGAAGCACGATACCCGAACCGGCGACCGCGGCGAGACGTCCTTATTGGGCGGAGGCTGCGTCACCAAGAACGATCCCCGCATCGAGGCGTGCGGGCAGGTGGACGAGCTCAACACGCTCCTGGGATGGTGCGGGTGTGCGGTAGAAGCGCCTGTCCCGGCAGCGGGGCGCCTCGAGCCGATTCAGCGCGACCTGTTCAGCATCGGGTCGGAGCTGGCTTGCGAGCCGGGAAAAGTCCCGCCGCGCGGGCCTCTGATCGGCGCAGAGCAGGTCGGCCGACTCGAAACGTGGCTCGATGAGGCCACGCGGAGCTGCGCGCCGACTTCGCACTTCGTCCTGCCGGGAGGCTGCGAATCGGCTGCCCGGCTGCACATGGCCCGGGCGTGCTGTCGGCGGGCCGAGCGGGCCGTCGTGACTTTGAACGGGGTCGCGGCAGTGCGGCCGGAAGTGATGGCGTATCTGAACCGGCTCAGCGACCTGCTGTTCGCATGGGCCCGGCAGGCCAATCAGGAGAACGGCGTCGCGGAAACGCAATGGACGCCGACATAGCGAGGCCAGTGTGTCTGATTTCGTCGAAGACAGACAAGAAAATCAGGTCGGTTCGGGCCGGCCGGAGAGCTTGGACGAGGTGCCGAATGCCGAGCTCAGGTCGTGGGCTGTGTATGAGCGGACGCTGCTTGTGATCCTTGCGCTGACGCTGGCGGCGACCTGCTGGCTGCTCAGTGCGGGGGAAGGCGTCGAGGAAGGGCATGTCCCCTGGCGGGCCGGGTCGGTGCTGCGCGGCCTGACGACGCTGATGGCCTTGAACTTCGAATACCCCACACAGCGCGGGACGGAGATCAAATGGTTGGTCGCCGGGGCGGGGACGGCTGCGGCCCTTCTCCTGGCCGGTCTTGCCTGGTACCGCTCCGTCGCACCGTCCACAGAGGAAATCGAGCCTGCCTCCTCGGATCCGCCGAATCGGGGATCCTCTTGTTCCACTGCCCCGAAGCTGACGCCTCAGGGGATTGCTCAAGGGGCGGCGGTGCTGTTTGTCGGATGGACCCTGCTCAGTGCGTTATGGGCGCCTTGGCC
>PWPN01000063.1 GCA_003557125.1 Phycisphaerae bacterium
AGGATAGACATAACCTCGGCCGCCCGAATAGGTGAGAATGTGATCAAACTCGAAGCCTCACCCTTCAACATAGCCCATGAACTGGAAGCCGCGTACATCATCGGCGATTTTGCCATCGAACCAGCCGAGAGCGGCTTTGTCATCGTGCCCGAAAAGACTATGAAAATCGGACCCTGGAACGAGCAGGGCCATCGGCTCTACGGCCAACGTGTGTCGTATAAACAGAGCTTCAACGTAACGGCCAAGCAGGGCAGCTACCGAGTGAAGCTTCCCGCCTGGTATGGAAGCGTGGCCAAGGTCCTGGTCAACGGTCGCCAGGCCGGACACATCGGCTGGCAGCCGTGGGAGTGTGATGTAACCGAGCAGATCGTCGAGGGCACCAACGAGATCGAGGTGATTGTCTTCGGCACGCTTCGCAATACGCTGGGCCCGAGCCACAACCCGAGCCTGGGCTCCGCCTGGCCCGGCCTGTGGGACGCCCAGCCGGAAAACGGTCCGCCTCCGGGCGAGAGCTATGTCAGTGTGGCTTACGGCCTCTTCGAACCGTTCGAGCTCGAGGTCGTCACAGACAGGTAGTTTTGTAGTGAATGAGGCAACCTGAGAAGCGAAAGAAAGGTTTCGTACTTCGCTCTTAAAGGCAGCGACTGAGTCTTATTTCGATTTGTGTTTTTCTCCTCCAGCAAAGACAAAAATTACGCATTGATCATGGACCTGTTTTGTATACTGGAGAATTTGCGTTATGCCCGGCTTACGTAATTCGGCTTGATATGGAACACATCGGCAGAGCGGCATCGCAACGACACCTCCGCTGGTTAGTGGCCGACTGGTGGGCGGATCGGTGTGGGCAGCGGCATTACCTCCGCTATGGGTTCGCAGATCGGTGGGGGGGGCGGTCAATAGGGCGACCGAAGCCATTCCCTCGACTACACAACTGCACGGTACAGTAGAGTTCAGCCCAGTCATATGGCACTGTACTGTAGTCAGCAAGAGCTTTTCAGTTTACCTATGGGTTTTCAGCCCTTGATTCGTGTTGAACGCAGTGATCGCGCACCTCGGTCGTCCAACCAGTCCGGCTGCGGCTCGCCCATCAACCCACACATTCGCGCAAAGTCATCAGGCGATCCCGATAAACAGCGGGGCGCGCACGATCGCATGGATCCTTGACCCGCCAGGGCCTCCCTTTACAATAATTACAGAGATAGGGATACCGTGCGGCCGGAGCGCCGGGAGCGGCTGACACGCGGCGAACGATCCGGTGAGCGCCGCGTCGGCGAAAAACTGCCCTCCTGCTCGATCCCCGTACCGGGTCCACGGAGGATGTCCCGATGGCCCTGTCACGTCGATCGTTGCTCCAGAACGCTTTAGCTGCCGGGACCGTCGCGTACCTCAAAGGGTGCGCGCGGGCCGGCGACGCGCCCGATGCGAACCAGGATGATTGGCAGCCGGCCTACCTGAAACTGGAAGAGGAAGGCAAGCTTGCCGAACGGGTCGAGCGCGCGAACCGCATCTTTGAGAAATGCACGCTCTGCCCGCGCAAGTGCGGGGTGAATCGGCGGCGCGGCGAAAAGGGATTCTGCCGCGCATCGGACAAGGTGGTGGTCTACAGCCACCATCCGCATTTCGGGGAAGAGCTTCCGCTCGTAGGCAGGCATGGGTCGGGCACGATCTTCTTTTCGAACTGCAATCTTCGTTGCGTTTTCTGCCAGAACTGGCCGATCGCTCATGAGGGGCGGGGCCGGGAAAGCACCGACGAACGTCTGGCCGAAATGATGCTCGACCTTCAGCGGAGAGGCTGCCACAACGTCAATGTCGTCACGCCCACGCACATCATGCCGCACATTCTCGCCGCCACGCGAATCGCCCTCAAACGAGGTCTCCGTCTGCCCCTCTGCTACAACACGGGCGGCTTCGAGCGCGTCGAGAATATACGGCTCCTCGACGGAATCGTGGACATCTACCTGCCGGACCTCAAGTACATGGACGGGGGACTGGCACGCCGCTTCTCCGCCGGCGCGGAGGATTATCCGCAAAGGGCGCAGGAGTCGATCATCGAGATGCATCGCCAGGTCGGGGAACTCGTGACCGACGACAACGGCACGGCCCTCCGCGGGCTCATGGTGCGCCACCTCGTGATGCCCAACCGGGTGGCCGGTACGAAGGATTTCGTCCGCTGGGTGGCAGGCAACCTCCCGAAATCCACCTATCTCAACATCATGTCGCAATACCGGGTCGAGCACCAAGCCTTCGACCACCCGCTCATCGCGCGCGCCATCACGGCCGAGGAGTTCCTCGAAGCGATGGAATGGGCCGAGCAGGCCGGCCTGACCCGTCTCGACGAGCGGTCGATCGCGCAGCGCGACGTTTTCCGCCGCCGACTGGGCCGCTGAACCGCCGCTTCACACCCATCGCCCGGCAATTGCGGCACCGCAATGGCTGCACGTGCCGTCCTTCAGGTGCATCTTCTCGATAACGAATCCCATCCGTTCGATCACGGGTTTTCTGCATTCCGGGCAGAACGTATTCTCCCCTTCGTGGCCGGTAATTCGACCGACATAGACGTAACGCAGGCCCGTTTCGAAAGCCAGCTCCCGCGCGCGCTCGATCGTGGTTACGGGGGTCGGCGGAAGATTGGCCAGTCGGTAGAGCGGATAGAATCGGGCAAAGTGGACCGGCACCTCGGCCCCCAGCTCGTCGCGGATCCAGAGGCACATCTTGCGGAGTTGCGCCAGGTCGTCGTTCAGGGTCGGGATGAGGATGTGGGTGATCTCCACATGAACGCGTTTTTCCTTGAGGTGCTTGAGAGTCTCGAGCACGGGGGCCAGCTCGCCGTCGCAGACGTCCCGGTAGAAGGCAGGGTCGAAGCTCTTCAGATCGACGTTGACCGCGTCGAGGTGCTCAGCCAGTGCGTCGAGCGGATCGCGGGCAATGTAGCCGTTCGTGTGCAGGAGATTCAGCAAGCCCTCTTTTTTGGCCAACGCGGCGGTCGCGGCCATGTACTCATGGAAGACGACCGGTTCGCCGAAAGCGTAGCTTACCGATCGCGCCTCGGCAGCCTTGGCCTGCTTGACCACCTCCTCAGGCGGCATGTCGTAGGCGTGCACTTCTTCCGGGGCCACGAGCGCCATGTCCCAGACTTCGCAGAACTTGCAGGCAATGTTGCAGCCGGCTGTCGAAATCGACAGCGCCCGCGTGCCGGGCAGGACGTGAAAGAACGGCTTGCGTTCGACCGGGTCGAGCTGCACAAGGCACGGGTTCCCGTAGACCAGCGTGTACGCGCGTCCGTCCCGGTTCTCTCTGACCCTGCATCGGCCTCGCTGGCCGGGGGCGATACGGCATCGCCGCGGGCACAGTTCGCATACGATGGCGCCCTCGTCGGCGGCGCTGAACCACGGCGAGGGTTTTCGCTTGATGAGCCCCCTTTGAGCCGATTGTGCCGACGCCGTACGAGTCCTGCCCGCCACGCCGGCCAGGCATAACGCGCAGGCGCCGCATGCAGCCGCCTTGAGGAAATCCCGCTTGCTCAGCGGAACGCCGAGTGTATCGGGCCTATGCATAGGACCTCCTTGCTATCAGAAGTACCACAAATGCGGTGCCCTGTGCAATACCCGCGAGCAGGCAGCAGGCCGGGATACCCAGGACCGGCGCCACGACCACGCTGGCCAGAACCGCTCCCACCGACGCGCCGGCCAATTCCACCCCGTACACGGTGCCAGTGGCCGTGGCGGAGCGTTTGTTCAATGCCATGTAGCAAGCCGTCGCCAGCGGGAAGTCCGCGCCGTTGAGCAGCCCCGCGCCGAACGTCATCGCCGAGAACAACCCGAAAACGACCGCAGGCGATGCCGGTGCAGCCGACCACGGCAGCGCGACGGCCAACAAGCAGGCCAACACCGCGATCAGCAACTGGATGCACGCGAGAATGCGCATGTCGGACTTGTCGGTGATGTAGCGATGCGTCAGGGCTGTCCCCAGCGCAAGACCGCCCATGAACATCGCTACGATCAACCCGACCTGCTCGTACACGAATCCGTAGATGCTTTGAAAAGAAAACAGTAACGCGATCTGCAACGCCATCGTCGACAGGCCCGTCGTGAACACAGCCAACAGGACGGCCACATGGACATCCGGTCTGCGGCCGACCCGCCCGCCCACCAGGCGTAATGCAAGCGTCGTGGCCAGCACAAGGGCGACCGGCGGAGCGATCCACCAGGGCTCAACGCGCAACACCCATGTGAAGGCGTCCTCTTCGGGACCGCGCGTGAGCACGTTCCAGAACACGAGCGTGTGAAAGTAGCCGATCGGCCTGAAGTCGGAATTGATGAAGTAGCGATCCACGACGGGCGGCAGAAGGTCTTGCGCGCTTTGCTGTTCGGCGATCGCAGCCGGGAAGAGCGGTCCGGTCTCCGGCGCATTCAGGTGGGCATCCGCATGGCGCCCGTGGTGCCGGATGACCCAGTTCATGCGTCGCAGAGGCCCTTCCTCCAGAAGCGTATCGAAGTGACGGTGCGAGAATGCGTCGGTTTCGATGTTTCGTCGGAGATAGCGCTGCCGAAGAACCTCCACGTCGGGCGAGATCTGGTCCGGTGCGTGAGTGGCGAACAGGTAGAGATGGCGTTCGCCCAAGGGAAGCACGTGCGGATAGACGCGTTGGAGCGTGTGAAAGATCGTCGCATTGCGGTTGGCCACGGCTCGGCCCCGCATGCCGGGCGTCGAGACCGCGCCGACGACGAGTACCCCGCCGGGGCTTAACCGTGATTCGGCCTCACGAAAGAATTCCTCGGTGTAGTATCGGTTCAGCACGGCCGTAGCCGGGTCCGGAACGTCCACGACGATCATGTCGTAGTTGGCACGCGTCGTCTTGATAAAGAGCCTGCCGTCGGCATGGATGAGCCTTACACGCGGGTCTTGGAGGGCGGCCAGCGTTGCCGAGGAAAGGTACGGGCGCACCGTCGCGGTCAGCACCGGGTCGAGCTCGACGTAGTCGATCCGCTCGACGGGATGACGCGTCATCTCCCGCAAGGTACCGCGCAACCCGCCGCCGATCAGGAGGATACGCCGGGGGGCTTCATGTTGGACAAGCGCCAGATGGGCCAGCACGGCCGCCTCGTGCTCCTCGTGTGCAGGGGAATCCGCCTCGGGACCGGCAACGGCGAAAAGCAGGTTCCCGCTCTGATAGATACTGTACTGATCCTCCCGCTGGACCACGGCGATCGTTCCATATCGGGATTGGCGGATCTCGACGAGTTGGTGCTCCGGGGCGAAATGATGCCACTGCAACCGGTACGCCCATGCGTCGAGGTATCCCAGTAAGGGCACGCTCACGAGCGCCGCGATGCCTAAACTCACCAGCACGACGCGCTGCGGACCCTTCCGGCGGCCGCGTGAACGCGAGGCATCGAGCGACAGTGACAGGGCCGCCGCCAGCATGATCAGCCCGGCCAGCACCGCTGTCTGGAAAGAATCCAGGAAGTGAACGATCAGAAACGTGAAGAGCAGGCCGCCTGCGACGTTTCCCACAGCCTCGCCGATGTAGGTTCTCGCCGCGCCCGAGGTGTCCTCCACGCCCGATCCTGCGCGCCATGCTTGCGCCAGGAAAACGAAGTGCGCGCCCAGAAGCAGGCACACGGGCAGCATCAGCACGACGGACGCGAAGGCCATATCCGGGACGGAAAGGTAGGCGCCGGGAAGAACGTCGAAAAAGCCCCGGCACAAGCGAATGAGCAGGACGGTCACCGGCAACAACACGAGCACGCCGCCGGCTGTCAGCGTCAGTAAAAGAAGCGGTCGGACCAGCCGTTCGACCACACGCGCGCCAAGCCAACTGCCTGCCCCCACCCCGATCATCCACGCCGCAAATATGACACCGATGGAAAGCTCGCTGCCGTGGAACACCATGAGCAACTCGCGTAACAGCACGATCTGCCCGATCTGGCAGACCATGCCGAGCGAGAGGACCGCGGGCAGCCGGGAGGCCGGCTTCCGCCACGTCGGCCGGGACTGAACGCCCATCCTTACCTTTCCTCAGAGTACGTCGGGCCGTTACGTAGTAAGGTGCCCCTTGCCTCGAAACAGCAATGTTACGCAATGACCTCCTGCGTGACAACAAACGCTCCCGCCGATGGTGGGTATGCAAGTTGGTACGAAGAAACGAGAAGCCCCGCTCCGCATGCCAGCCCCGATGCACCATGGCTGGCAAGGCCTTCTTCCACACGGTTCATAAGGGTTACGCGGAAGGTGCGGATGCCAGCATGATTCACAATGGGTGCGCGAACCGCCGGGAAGCTACGCGCCCTTCATCTTTCCGCTGAATGTCTCCCTGCCGGCGCCGAGTCCTTGCACTGCCGGTGATTTTCCTGGCCAGCGCGGAGAGCGTGCGGAACCGCTGGCCGTCGTACTCGAAGCCGCTGCCGTCCTCGAGGTACACCACGCGGATGGTGCGGCCCTTGTACTTGCGGACGATGGCCGACCCGGGCGCAGGCAACCTCGGCGTTGGCCTGGATGCGCCAGGCGATCTTGCGGATGAGGTAGGCCCGGTGGCGTGTCCGGCAGGGCTGCCCGTGCAGCTCGGTGTAGCGATCGGCCAGCTCGCCCGTGGTCATCCGATCCAGGGCGGCGATTTCGGCTGCGAGCTCGTGCATCATGTGGCTCCTCCCGAAAGGGTTCGAGACGCGGCCCGTTTACCTGCGGGTCGCTGAGCCACACTGAGCCAGCCATCCGAGGGAAGATCAAGGCTGTTTTGAGCGATTTCCGAGACAATTTTCGGTGGCGATGATGCGGCCGATCCGTTCGCCAGGAGATGCCGCAGCAGGCCGCGTGCGAGAATGGCAGCCACTTCACGTCGGCGTTCGTCGGCCGTCATGGTTTCCGGGTCGCGCGTCGAGGTCATGGCCAGGCTCCCAAGGGCAGCGGCTTATGTGTCCGCCCTCTGGTTACCTATGCCATTTGTCGCGGTCGTGCCCGGCGCTCATAACCGGGAGGGAAAGATTCTGTGGTTGCGATCACCCGAACAAGAATTGCTTGAGGAATTTGACCCTAAGGGAAGGCTTGAAAGTTTACTTGATATTCTCTTAAGAGAAATTGAAATTCTGCAGATTGAAAAAAATATAAATGTTAAAGTCAAGAAACAAATCGATAA
>PWPN01000151.1 GCA_003557125.1 Phycisphaerae bacterium
CTTTGCGACGGCGTTCGGAGCTTCGGACGGATCGTCCCGGCCGCTCTGCATGCGGACCGTCGCGGCGATTGGCCAACCGGTTGCGCGGATCTGCTCGATCGTCGCGCCGAAACGCTTCAGCAGATGCATTCCGGTCACGACGAGTTGAAGTTCGAGGCGTGCGTGCTGCTGCAGGGCCCTTGCGACGGGCGCCAGAATCCCGAACTCGGCGCGCGTCCCGGTCACCACAGCCACGCGACGGATCGGGCGCCCTGCCCGCTGCCGACTCATTCGGCAGGCCCCGGCTGCGGGATGGGCGGAACTAGTGCGTTCCATGTGATCGGCGTGTCGGCCGGGATCGGCAAACGGGCGCGCAAGCCCACCACGCGATCCATCTCCATCGGGCTGATGCCTCCACCCGGTCGTTTGACGCTCAGCACGCAGGGCGTGAGGACTTCGCCGACCGGGATGTCGTGCTCGGCCACGAGGCTCGCCCGCGCGACGCGACGGACTTCCTCCTGCTCGGCCGAGACGTACAGTCGGCCATCCCCCAAGTGCTGACATGCCTGGCGCACACCGCGAATGTACGCTTTCATCGCGTCCGGCTCCAGCGAAAACGCATGGTCAGGCCCCTCGCCGGATCGATCGAGCGTGAGGTGTTTTTCGACGATGCGTGCCCCGGCCAGGGCGGCCCATCGCCCCATCTCGAGACTCTGCGTGTGATCGCTGAAACCGCTGACGCATCCGAACGTCTGCGCGAGTGCTGCGACTGCGGCCAGGTTCACCGACCGCTCCGGGGCGGGGTAGCTGCTGATGCAGTGCAGCAGCGCGAGTTCGTTCAAGCCGCCGGCCCGGAGCCTCCGGACCCCCATGGCCACTTCTTCCATCGTCGCAGCACCCGTCGATGCGATCACCGGCACGCACGCGCGTGCAGCCGCGTCGAGCAGCGGGCCGTGAACGATGTCGGTGGACGCCAGCTTAATGGCAGCCACCTCGAGGCTCACGAGCAATTCGAGGTCGGGCACGGAAAAAGGCGTCGCGAGAAAGTCGATGGCGCACCGCTGTGCTTCGCGCACCAGTTCGGTCCACGCATCCCGACCGAGTTCGAGGCGACGCAGCATCTCGTACTGCGTCCGCGATTGACCGACTTTCCGCTGGTAGTCAGCCAGGGGCGAATCGCGCGTCACGAGCCGGTCGGCCGAGAAGCACTGGAACTTCACCGCGTCGGCCCCGACCTCGGCTGCGGCTGCGATAAGGCGAAGCGCTTGATCGGGTCGGCCGTCGTGATTGACGCCCGCTTCGGCGATGACGTACACGGAGCCCGGCGCGCCGACACACCGGCGCCCGATCCGGATCGTGGGAAGGTCCATGCCATTCATGACGGTATTCCTGTCTCGGCGGCCTGCCGGGCGTGCAGCAGTGCTTCGGCCCGGTAGAAATCCGCGATCGAGTCGATGTCCACGCTGTCGTTCTCGCCTTGAACGACAGCCCGCCGATCGCTTCCGAAAAAGGCATGCGGATCGGAGGCTGTCCCGGGCGCGAACAGGGCTGCCCGGCCGACCACGATGACCGCGCCGTCGTGGTAGTACAGCGGTTCGAGCTCCTGGCGCCGATGGATGCTGTTGGTGCGATACTGCTGCATGCGGTCGCCGTCGAGCCGATGGAGCCAATCCGGGTGCTGCTTGCTGACCGGTGCGACCGTCCGAATCGAATCGCAGCCGGTCCGCGCGAGGTGTTCGACGCAGCGGTCGATCGCGTCCGGGGCTCGGACGGGCACATTGCCGTAGAGGATGACGACCGCATCGACCGCTCGGCCGAGCTGTTTTTCGTAGCAGGTTCCCGCGTGCCGGACAGCCGCATCGACGGGCGCGGTATCGTCGGCCAGCTCCGGAGGCCGATCGATCACGGTCACGCCGCTCGCACGCGCGATCTCGGCCGCTCGCTGCGAGTCGGTCGTCAACACGATCGCGTCGACAAGGCGGCTCGCTTGCGCATGGGCGAGGGTGTAGGCGATGACCGGCCGATCGCACAAGGGCAATACGCATTTGTCGGGCAGGCCCTTGCTGCCGGCCCGTGCGAGTATGACAGCGAGTGTATGCATCCCTCCATAGATCGGCTGACCCGAGGAGCGAGCTTGAACCCGTCGCCTGAACGGCTGCGACGTGGTATGCTCCGCAGGCACGGGCGTATCCCGCGACCGCCTGTTTTCGCGAACGGGAGACTCATGGACGAGTACCGCTTCATCGTCGACCTGGCTGCCTGTTTCGAGCCGGGGCAGGTGCACGTCGCGTGGTCGCGCGAGGTTCCGCCGGCCGACCCCGCACGCGAGGCGATGATCGCCCGTACCTGGGACGACTGCATCCGGAAGGCCCGTGCCGAGGGCGTCGAGCTGTTCAACGGCCGACTCGCGCGCTACCTGCGCCACGGCGTGGACGACGGGATGCTGCGGATCGAAGTCGGCCCGACGGACTATGCCGCGTTCCTGGGGACCAATTACCACAATCCCCACCGGGTCGCGGAATTCGGATGGGAGAACTACGGTAACCCGCTCGGCACGTCCGCGACGGTGATCACCTCGGACGGCTGGCTGCTCTACGGGCAGCGGAGTCGCTATGTCGCCTGCCATGCGGGCTACGTGCATACGTTCGGCGGCGGCGTCGAGGCCGACGAATGCGAACCGGCAGGCCATTGCGACATCTTCGCCAGCATCCTCCGCGAGCTCGAGGAGGAGCTTTCACTGGCCGGTGACGAGATCGAACGGGCGATCTGCGTGGGCCTGATCCGCGATGCGATCGTGCGTCAACCGGAGCTGATCTTCGACGTGCACGTTCGGCCGAGCCGCGAGCAGATCGAAAAGCGGCTCGCGTCCAGCCCGTCGGCCCAGGAGCACGATGCGATCGTCGCGGTGCGTGACGAACCGGACGCGGTTGTCCCGTTCATTCGGGCGCATCGGCCGATCGCTCCGATCGCCGTCGGGGCGCTCCTGCTGCACGGACGGCGACGATTCGGCGAAGCCTGGTACGAGAAGGCTGTCGAGGCGTTGGAATGCGCATCGGATGCGCCCTGAGTGCTTCGAGCAAATGCAGGGAGGCAGCCCATCTTTGCGTCCAGCCGGACGGCCCGGTCGGCCGATATTTCAGATATGCGGCTTTGCGCCCGGCCGGAGAAGGTCTGCGCTCAGTCGCATCGGCCGGGGACGGCGTGCTCCGGGAGTTCCCCAAGGCCGATGAGGGTTCGGAAAGCATGGCAGGAGAGAGGCCCTTCATGAGTGATGCAGTCTTACGCAGGCAGATGATTCGCGGGTGCGTGATCCTGTTGTCGGTGATCTGTTGCTTTTTCTTATGGACCGCCGTCCTCAGTTTCGACCCGATCGACTGGCCCACGCCCCACTGCTATCCGCACCCGGACCCCGTCCATAACGCCGCGGGCCGAGCCGGCGCCTGGATCGCGCATTACCTTTTCGTGTGGATGGGCAAGGGCGTGTATGCAGGATTGGCCGGGGCGACCATGGCCATCGGCGTGCTGGCCCGCCAGGGGCGTCTGACGTCGCTCTGGCAGCGCATCATCGGCATCGTGCTGCTGACGGCTGTCGCTTCGACAACATCGCATCTGCTGATCGGGGCCGAGCCCCCCTTGTGGCTGGAACTGCGGGGCGGGGCGTTGGGCTTCGTCCTGGCCGGGTGGCTGGAAAGCTCCGTCAAGTGGATGACGATCCCGATCCTCCTTTACTGCGGGCTGGTCGGCGTGCTGTTCACTGCCGAAGGGCTCGTCATGCGGATCCCCCAGGCGATCCGGGATCATCGCGAACAGCTTCAGAGTCTCGCTGAGAATGTCCGGCAGGCGGTACCGTCCTCGTCGCGTCTCTCGAAGCTGATGAACCCCTTCCAGCGGATCAAGGGGCTGTTCGGCAACGCGGCCCGTATCGCCCTGGCCGGCGTACCCGGAGGCGCAGGGAAGCTGCGTGGGAAGTTCTCGAACATCTCCACGCGCGCCTCGGCTGCGCCGGGCCGTGCCGCGAAAAAGGCGACCGCGGTTCTCGATGAGGACGAAGACGCTCTGGAGGAAATCGAGGAGGCGTGCGACGGCGGGCTCGATCCCAGTGCAGCCGATGACACCGATGCCGAGGCCGAGGCTGAGAACTGGGACGAGGAGGACGCCTGGGAAGGCGAGGAAGAGGACGACTCCGAGTACGAAGACGAGGACGAGGAGGAAGACGAAGAGGAAGAGTACGACGAGGATGAGGAGGATGACGAAGACGAAGACGACGAGGAATGCGAACTCGCCGACGAGGAGGACGCGGACATCACCGAGCCCGCCCCGACGCCCGAGCCTCCGATGATCGTCAAGTACGCGCGTCCGACGGAGGTGCCCGACGCACCGCCCACGATGCCGACCAAGCCTTATCCCACCGAGCTGGCCGCCTGGGAGTATCCCGAAATCACCGTGCTCGATGAGCCCGAATACACCTTCTCAACCAAGCAGGAGGAGTTCGTCCGCGAAAAGGCGCGCGTCCTGACGCAGTCGCTGGCTGAGTACCGCATCGAGGCCAACGTCGTCGAGATCGATACGGGCCCGGTCATCACGATGTACGAGCTCCAGGTAGCGCCGGGCGTGAAGGTCAGCCAGATCTCCTCGTTGGCCAACGACATCGCCCGCGCGATGAAAGCGCCGAGCGTGCGCGTCGTCGCGCCGATTCCCGGCAAGAACACGATCGGCATCGAGGTGCCCAACGTCGACAAGGAAAAGGTGCGGATGCGCGAGCTCATGACGCTGGCGGTCGAGCGGCTGGGCAAGATGCAGCTCCCGCTGTTCCTGGGTAAGGACGCCAGCGGCAACGCGCTCGTCAGCGACCTGGCCGGCATGCCGCACATGCTCATCGCCGGCACGACCGGCTCGGGCAAGTCGGTCTGCATCAACTCGATCATCGCATCGATCCTGATGACGCAGCGCCCCGACATGGTCAAGCTCATCCTGGTGGACCCCAAGATGGTCGAGATGAGCATGTTCCGGGACGTGCCGCACCTCATGTGCCCGATCGTGACCGAGATGGAACGTGCCGAAAAAATCCTCGAGTGGGCGACGGTCAAGATGGACGAGCGCTACGCGCTGCTGGCCGAGGCGGGCGTGCGCAATATCGCCGCCTACAACCGGCTCACCCGCGAAGAGAAGCACGAACGCTTCCAGCCGTCCAACGAGCAGGAAGAGTCGCAGATCCCGCTCCATCTGCCGTACATCGTGATTCTTATCGACGAGTTGGCCGACCTCATGATGCTGTCGGCCAAGGAAGTCGAGCTCCACCTGTCACGACTCGCACAGAAGAGCCGTGCCGTCGGCATTCACATCATCGTGGCGACCCAACGGCCCGAAGCCAAGATCGTCACCGGCCTCATCAAGAGCAACCTGCCCTGTCGGGTGGCGTTCCGCGTCGCCTCGCGGATGGACTCGCGCATCGTGCTCGACCAGAACGGCGCCGAAGTGCTCATGGGCCAGGGGGACATGCTCTATCTGCCGCCCGGCTCGGCCGAGCTGGTCCGCGCACAGGGTACGTACCTCGAGGACGCCGAGCTGCGCCGTCTCATCGGGTTCCTCAAGGATCGCGGCGAACCGGAGTTCCATCCGGAGCTCATGCAGTTGCGTCAGCAGAACATCACGTCGGACGGGCCGCGCGACGAGCTTTTCGACAAGGCTGTGGAAATCGTCCTCGAGACGCACCGCGGCAGCGTGAGCCTTCTCCAGAGGCGCCTCACGATCGGTTACTCGCGTGCGAGTCGACTCATCGAAGAGATGGCGGCCGCCGGCATCGTCGGCGCCTACAAGGGCAGCCAGGCCCGCGAAGTGCTCATCACGCCCGAGCAGTGGCAGGCCATGAAGGAACAGGAGGCTGACAACCTCCGCCATGCGGTCCTCGACGGCGACGGCGTACCCGACGACATCTTCGACGACGACATCTGATTTCCTGTAAAGGCCGTCGCTATGCGTGTAGCGGCCGCCCCTCCGTCTTTACCTTCGGCTACGCCGCGACTTGGCTGTGACGGCCGTCCTGCTCCTGTAGCGGCCGCCCCCCGTGGCGGCCGTCCTTTCCGGATCTCACAGGACGGTTATCCAGACGTCGCGCCGCATCGTTTCTAAAAAATCCAACCCTTGATAGAGCGCCAGGGCAGGGTGGTTGGTCGCATCCACGCTGAGCGTCAACGTCGGTACCGCCTCCGCGCGACACAACGCGATGGCGTGCGTCAGGAGGCTTCGACCGTACCCTCGGCCGCGCCAGGCAGGCAGCAGCCCGAGATAGACGACCTCCCACGCCCATCGATCCTGCGCCGACGACAGGAGCACCGCCCCGATCGGCTCGCCGCCCGCGCTGGCCAACCGCCACAACTCGGGCCGAAACGGTCCGCTTCCGAGATGACTGGCCAAGATGTCCTCGATGTCCCGCACGGCGTTCAAGGGCGCGCAATCGAGGCTGTCTTCGTAGGTCCCCTGCACGACCTCGGCGAAACGGGCGTGCTCGGCCGGTGTGTAGCCTTCGAAATGAAGCTCCGGGCCGCGCCGTTCCGGCGCTGTCGGCACGGTCACGTCCCGGTCCATGTAAATCAGCTGGGCAAGCTCCGTGAAGCCCGCTTGCCGATAGAGATCCGCTTCCCTCAGGGCCTCCGGGGGAAGGCAGGCCTGGACGATGCGTGTCCCACGCTCCCGCGCGTCCTCGACGGCCCGTGCCAGCAAAGCCATGATGAGCTCGTCGGCATCGAGACGTTCGACCGAGGAAGGAATGAACACGCTTGTCATACGGCCCGGTGCATCGACCGCAAGGCAGGTTGTCCAGATCTCCCCGCCCCGCCGGATGAACAGGCAACGCTCCAGGGACAGGCCCTTCCGTTGGGCATAGCCGACCAGCGTGTCGACCCGCGCATCGAGCTGCGCCCGTGACATGCCGGGCTGTTCGAGAAGAACCGACAGGCACTGTCGGTGCTCGGCAGTCGTCCGTGGCACGATGATGGTCGTCTCGCAACGCGTCATGCACAGCGTCCACTTCAAGCCCGCACGCACGAAGCGCCGCGGTCAGCCTTCACTGAAAACCGACACTCCTGAAAACCGACGCGTCGGCCTCAGCGACCCAGCAATCCGTCACGGGTATGCACCTGGTAGCC
>PWPN01000339.1 GCA_003557125.1 Phycisphaerae bacterium
ACATCGTGTAGAGGTCGCGGGCGAACAGGGCCGCCTCCTGGCCGCCGGTTCCCGCGCGAATCTCGAGGATGATCGAAGTGATGGCCGCATCGTCGCTGGTCACCAGCAGCCGGCACAACTCGTCCATGAGCGCATCGGCCCGTGGCTCGAGCTCTGCGATCTCCTCGGCCGCCAGCGCTTTGAGATCCGCATCGGCAGCCGGGTCGTCGAGAATGCCTCGGCCGTTCTCCAAGTCGCGCACGAGGGCCCGATAACGTGCGTAGGGCTCCATGAGGCTGCGGAGTCGCCCGTGCGCACGGGTCAGTTCGACGATCCGCGTCGCATCGCTTGCGACCTCGGAGCGGTTCATCTGCTCAGCGAGGTGCTCGTATTCTGCGCGGAGCTCCTCGAGCTTGCGCACGACGGACGAGTTGACAGACTTGGAGATCATCTCCGATCCTCCCGGGCCGGACCGGGACCCGGGTACGACGGCTGAACGTTGACATTAAAGAAACCGCGCCGGGCCACGCACCGTCTGAGGGTGCGACCCAGCGCGGATCCCGTCCCCCCGCAGTCAGCAGTGACCAGCCTACTCCCCGGCCCGGCAGCGCCCCCCGACAAACATCACGCCGCGCTGGGCACACAGGAGCGCTAGGCTTTTTTGCCGCCCTTGCTCTCGGAGCGCTTTGAGAAATAGTCGCCGCCGTACTTGCGGTTGAACTGCTCGACGCGCCCGGCTGTGTCGACGAATCGCTGCTGGCCCGTAAAGAACGGGTGGCAGTTCGAACAGATCTCGAGACGCAGCTCTGGAGACGTCGAGCGGGTCTGGAAGGTGTGGCCGCAGCCGCACGTCACAACGCACTTTTCGTACTTGGGATGAATGTCCTTCTTCATTGCTCACGCACCCTGGATTGGCCGTCCATTGGACGGATTCGTTACCGACGGGCCTGCCAAAACTACCAGCATAAGCCCACAGGCCCCTTGACGCAAGGTTCGCCCATTCGCACCCCCCGGCCGATACCCCCCGTCTCGCCCCCCCTCCCTTGGACCGACGGCAGGGCCGACGCGCGGCTCGGCTCTCTTTTACACCCTTCAGCCGCCGGTAGGTCTCGGACGGTAGATCTCGGAGAAATATGGTACCATCGCGCTTTTCGCATACGGAAAACCGACATTATCGGAAAAGGACCGGAGGCAGAGGCATGAACGTGCAGACCGCCCGACGTGATGCCGTCTTTCAGACCCTGCGATTCGAACAGCCCGAGGTCTGCCCCTATTACGTCTGGGTCGACAAGGAGATGGCCCCCTCCCTGGCTGCCCATTACGGGCCCGAACGGTTCATCGACCATGGCGACGGGACCTGCACCTTCGACGCGAGCTACACCGCCTGGCACAACATCGTCGCCCTGCCGGTTTCCAACTCGGGCGACACGTTCGTCGACGAGTACGGCTGTCACCTCCGCCGATGGGACGCTTTCAGCGTGGAGAAGCCCGCTCTGCCCGAACCCTCGCTGGAAGGCTACACCTTTCCGGACATGGCCGACGACGCGCATTTCCGGCACATGGATGCGTGGTGCACGCAGCATGCGGAACGGTTCCGAATCATCCAGCTGGGGATTCTCTTCTGGGAACGCACCTGGCTGATGCGGGGCATGGAAAACATCTGCATGGACCTCGTGCTCAACCCCGCCTTCGCCGAAGCGCTCTTCGCCGGCCTCGAAGAGGTCTGCACCCGGGTCATCGATCGCCTGCTGACCGAGTACGGCGACCGGATCGACGCGATCGGCTTCAGCGAGGACTACGGCACGCAACGGGGACTGATCATCGGCCCGACGCACTGGCGGAGGTTCGTCAAGCCGGGCCTCGCACGGATGGTCGAGCGGATCCGTGCCGGCGGCAAAAAAGTCTACCTGCACTCCTGCGGCCACATCGTGCCGTTGATCCCCGAACTCATCGACATCGGCGTGGACATCCTGCAGCCGATTCAGCCCGAGGCTATGGACATCTTCGAACTGAAACGGCAGTTCGGCCGCGACATCTGCCTCATGGGCGGGATCAGCACGCAATACACGCTGCATTCCGGCAAGGCTGACGATGTGCGACGGGAAGTGGCCGACTGCCTTGAAAAGATGGCGGCGGGCGGCGGCTACGTCATGGCCCCGGCCAAGGCCATCCTGCCCGGCGTTCCCGTGGAAAACGCGATCGCCCTGATCGATGCGTTCCTGGCACAGAACGGGTCATAGCGCACGGGTTGCACCGGGGAGCCCCGCTCCCATCGCGCCATGGCCTCACACCTTGCTGATGTGGTCGGGGTACGCGAGCAGGTGGGCGGCGATGTTGTCGGCGTAGGCCTGCATCGCCTTCTGAAGGACGACCTCTTCGGGTTCTTTCGTGCCGTACTCGACCAACGGCCCCTTGCCGATGAGGTGATAGTAAAAGTTCTTGCGCGACACGACGAACCCCTGCATGACCGGCGCGCCGCACCGCATGGCGATCTGAAGGGTGCCGGTCAGGAATTCGCGCTCCTGGCCGAACATCGTGACCTTCGCTCGCCGCAGGTGCGCCCCGCGTTGCCTGCCGACATCGAGGGCACTGCCCAGGATGAACTTCTCGCGGAAGCACCGGTAGATATCGCGCGGGTAGGTGTCCGCATAGAACATGCGGATGGCCTTGAATTCCGGGAACGTTTCCTCGTACTTCTGCTGGACGTAGCGCCGCAGCGCCCCTTCGTTGCGATCGCGGACGCCGGCCGTCTTGTATCCCAGCAAAGCCATGAGCAGCACGCAGACGTGATGGGAGCCGTTGTGGCTCATCGACACGTAGACGCCCTTATCCTGTTCGATCGCCTCATCGAAAATGTCGCGGTTGTGCATCCGGATCCGCTTGAGAATCTTTTCGCGCGGCAGCTTGTCGAAAATGAGATAGAACAGCTTGTCGCAACGGATGCGCATCGTGTGCTGCCAGCAGATCCGCCAGACCGGCGTCGTGATCTGCGCAGCCGCATCGCCGAACGTCTCGTAGAACCGCTGCCGGAAACGCCGCCTTCGCTTGGCGTTGATGAGCCACTCGCAGGTACCGAAGAACTGCCCGAGTAGATAGAGCCCCTTGAGCGAAAAACAGCGCGCCCATCCCCACAGGAACGCCCGCACACACATGAACTTGGCTCGATCGAGCGGGCTCAACGCTACAGCCGACGGGGCAACCGTTGCCGGCGCAGCCTCGGACGTCAGGGAGTCAACGGCCATGATGCCTCTGCTTTCCTGGACACGGGGTAGAGCCGGGATCTGGCGGCACAGATCGCGCGACTTTCGGGCCGATAAGCCTTCCGGATGGCGCATATTAGCCCACGGGCACCGTGCGGGCAATATCATATGCACCGCGGCCTCGGCAGTAGAAAACACGCATGCCCGAAGCTATCATCAAAATCCGTCGCAGGCCAAAGGTCATCATCGCAGGCGAGGAAAACATCACAGGAGCGGAAAATAACGTGCCTCTTTATGATCAGCATCTCCACTCCCACCATTCGGTCGATTCCAAAGCCGATCCCGCCCAGAATGTCCGCCATGCGATCGAGATCGGGTTGGACGGCGTGACCTTCACCGAACATTACGACGCGCACCCGAGCGAGTGGCCCGTCTGCATCTACGACTATGACCGGATCGCCCAGACCGTGAACGCGCTGCGAACGGACTACGGGGACCGCATCTTCATCGGGCACGGCATCGAGATCTGCTATCAGCCGGCCCAGGAAGCGCAGATCCTCGAGCACCTGTCCACCCACGCGTTCGACCTCGTCCTGCTGAGCGTCCACTGGTTCGACGGCCGAGCACTCCACGAACGCGACCACTGGGAAGGCCTCACGCCCGAGGTCGCCACGCGCCGCTATCTCGAAGCCGTCCTCGAGGCTGTGGGCTACGTACGGCAGCTCAAGGCCCGAGGCCACGACCACTTCGACATCCTGGGGCACCTCGACCTCGTGAAGCGCTACACGCAGCGCTATTTCGGCACGTACGACATCGCCTCGCAGGCCGACCTCGTCGACGCGATCCTCCGAGCGTGCCTCGAAACGGACCTGATCCCGGAAGTGAACCTCAGCAGCCTCTTCCAGTCGCTGCCCGAGCCGATGCCGGCCGACTGGGTCGTCCGACGCTACGCGGAGCTCGGGGGTCGGGCCATGACGCTCGGCAGCGACGCGCATGCACCCGCGCGCGTCGGGCACAAGCTGAAGGAGGGGGCCGAGATGCTCAAGGCCCAGGGCATCGACTACCTCGCTGTCTTCAAACAACGGCAGCGGAGCTTTGTGCCGCTATGACGCACCCCTTGCAAGCCCGCGGAATTGTTCGACAATAGACAGGGTACGGCAGACTTCGCGTGAAGCCGCCGTCACGCGCTTCCCGTCCTACGAGGTCGATTACGATGCGGACCCGCAAACCAGGTCGACTCGCCCGCTGGTTCTGCCTGACGATCATCGGGCTCTGTGGTGGAATGATCGGCTGCAGCGGAGTCCCCTGGGAATCGTCCTACGACAGTGCAATGCGCACAGCCGCAACGGAGCGCAAACGCGTCCTGCTGGTTTTCATGTCAGCTACCGACGGCGACAGCATCGAAATGGAACGCGAAGTCTTTTCCGACGAAGCCATACAGGACCTCATGGGCCGATACGCCCCGGTCCGGCTCGATCCGTTTCTGCATCGCGACATGGCCCGCGAATTGAACGTCCAGCGGCTGCCTGCCTTCTTCGTGGTCCGTGCCGACGGCCAACTCGTCGGAGGGGCCCAGGGCAAGATGGATCTCGACCGGTTCCAGGTGTTCCTGATCCGGCACATGTACAATTGACTAAAATAAGATAACGAACCGCGACACAAGACCCGAGAGGAGAAGACCGATGCATTTTGAAGAACCCGCCACGACGCTTCGCGAGTTGACGGCCCGGATTGTCGCGATCCGGGACTCTCTTTGACTTGCCGACGAAACGCTCCCGATTCAAAGAGCTCGAATCGCAGATGGGCCGACCGAACTTCTGGGACCAGCGGGAGGCTGCCCAGGAGGTCGTCCGCGAATTGAAGGGTATCAAGGCCATCCTTGAGCCGGCCGACGCGCTCGAACGGCAGGCCGAGGATGCCCGTGCGCTGCTCGAGCTGGCCGACGAAGCCGCCGACCCCGAAAGCTTCGCCGAGCTCGACAGCGAACTGCTTGATTTGCAGCGCCGTCTCAGCCAGCTCGAGCTGATGGCCCTGCTGTCCGGCAAGAACGACGCCTGCGACTGCTTCTTTTCCGTCCAGGCCGGTGCCGGCGGAACCGAGGCGTGCGACTGGGCCGAGATGCTGCTGCGGATGTACCTGCGCTACTTCGAGGACAACGGCTACAAGGTATCCGAGCTGGCCCGCACGGACGGCGAAGAGGCAGGCCTGCGGAGCATCACGCTGAAAGTCGAGGGCCCCTACGCGATGGGGTACCTCTCCTGCGAACGAGGCGTCCATCGACTCGTGCGGATCAGCCCGTTCGACGCCAACAAGCGCCGCCACACGAGCTTTGCCGCCGTCGATGCGCTGCCCGTCCTCGAAGAGCTCGACACCGATCTGAAAGAGGACGAGCTGGACATCGTCTTTTTCCGCCGGGCCTCCGGTGCGGGCGGCCAGAACGTCAACAAGGTCGCCACCGCCGTGCGCGTCAAGCACCTGCCCACGGGCGTCACCGTCGAGTGCGTCAACGAACGAAGCCAGCAGCAGAACAAGCGCCTGGCCTTGGCGGTCCTTCAGTCCAAGATCGAACAGATCAAGCAGGCTGAACGCGACAAAGAGCTCCATCAGCTCTACGGCGACAAGGGCGAGATCGCCTGGGGCAGCCAGATCCGCAGCTACGTGCTCGACGACCGCCGCGTCAAGGACCATCGCACCGGCGTCGAGACCGGCCAACCCGAACGTGTCCTCGACGGCGACATTCAGATGTTCATCGAGGCCGAGCTGCGCCGCCGATCCTCCAAACGGCAGGCCACCGCGAACTGATTGCGCCATTTGACCGAGGCAACTGACCGCCCGGATGAATCGCTCATGCGCCACAGCCCAAAGAGCCGTCCAAAGAGCCGTCCAAAGAGCCGTCCAAAGAGCTGCGGGCTTGAAGCCCGCGCGGACATCCAATCTTTCCCCCCTTATGAAGGGGGGATCAAGGGGGGTTCTTCACCCTTTGCAAGGGGGGGAATCACGGCACTGGCGGACAAGCCGCCAGTGGCACCCATGCGTCAGGCATCCGAGCCGCGACCGTGAGGGAGCGGGCCAGTGGGTGGTACGGGATTATGGGTGGTACGGGCGTCCCGCCCGTTGGCCCATGCGCGATCTGCGACTCACTGGCGGACAAGCCGCCAGGGGCACCCATGCGTCAGGCATCCGAGCCGCGACCGTGAGGGAGCGGTCTGTGGATTGTACCGGACGGCCGCGCCGGGTCGGTCACGGCTGGATGCAGTCGTCGGTGATCAGGTCGGCAGGCTTGCCGCGGACTTTCCAGTCCCATATCGGACACATACACCGCGCATCTGTCATGGCGGGCACAGACCGCCCCCCTGGACATTAAATTTTCCTGGCGTGTATCTCCTTGCACCATATAGAGATACATTTTTGATCGAACGCAGATAAGGACATCGTACAGGGAGCGGTCCTATAGTCACAGCAAACCATCAATTATGCCCGGTTGCGGAGACCGGGCTCATGCGTCCCAATATACAGTAGAAAAGAGGTGGAAAATGGCGATGGTACTTGAGGCTCTGATGCATGCCTTGTCATTGGTGGGCGGAAACGCGGCGAACGTTTTGCAGGCGCTTCTCGAAGCGTTTAACGGCGTCTGATCGCGCGCAATTCCTACGTCATCGTTGCCCCCCGTCGATCGATGGGGGGGCATTTTTTTCAGGTCACGCGAAATGGCAGATAGCCCTACGCTTTTTCCGCCCGGATGACGGCGTTCATCCACGGGTCGGTGCGGACGAGGGTGGGGTTCGTAAAGCCCGCAGCCATCAGGTCCTCGCTGTACTCGGTCAGCGAATAGGATGAGCCGCCCTCGGTGTGGACGAGCATGTTGATCGCGAACATCGCGCCGCCGGGCGGTTGCGTGTGCGTGTCGTCCATGACGACGT
>PWPN01000076.1 GCA_003557125.1 Phycisphaerae bacterium
AAACCATCCAGAGCCGGCGCTTGATCCATCAGCGCCAAGCAGCATAACCTCAACCAACAGAGCCGGAGCCCTCCAGACCAAAATCAGGCCACCTGTTCCAAATCATTCGACGACGGACAGGCGTCGAAATACTCGATGACCTGACGCCAGAGGTTGTAGATCGAGCGGTGGCACTCATCGATGATGACGACATCGAAGAACTCCGGCGGCAGGCGGGGGTTGTAGACCACCGGCAGCGGCTCGCGGCGCTGCCAGGCGCGCTCAGCCGGGTTCTCTTCCTCGGCCGCGTCATCTAGCGGCTCGCCCTTGAGGGTGGCGTACATGCGCTGGATGGTCGAGATCACGACCTGGCTGTCGCCGGCGATGTAGGGCGAGGTGAGGCGCTGGACGTTGTAGAGTTCGGTGAACTTGCGGTTGTCGTCGTTGGGCAGGAAGGCCATGAACTCCTGCTCGGCCTGTTCCCCGAGGTTTTTCGTGTCGACGAGGAACAGGATGCGCCGGGCGTCGGCGTGCTTGAGCAGCCGGTAGACCTGCGTGATGGCGGTGAAGGTCTTGCCCGACCCGGTCGCCATCTGCACCAGCGCGCGCGGCTTGTCGGCCTTGAGCGAGGCTTCGAGCCGGGTGATCGCGGTGATCTGGCAGTCGCGCAGGCCATCGGTGTTCAGTGGAGGCAGGGCCTCGATCCCCGTACGCAGCGACTGCGGGGCCTGCGCCCAAGCCTTGAGGGTTTCGGGTCGGTGGAAGGTAAAAATCTCGCGGGACCGCGGGCGAGGGTCGCGCGCATTGGTGAAGCGAGTGATCTTGCCGGTGCTCTCATAGACAAAGGGGAGCGGTGCAGAGTTCGTCACCCATTTCAGCTTCGCCTTGGCGTAGCCTTCAGATTGTTCCTCGACGGAGGTCAGCCGCACGCCCCAGCTGTTGGGCTTCGCCTCAACTATGCCAACAGCTTGGCGATCGGTGAACAGGAGATAGTCGGCGGGGCCAATGTCTGTCTGGTACTCGCGGACGGCGATACCAGGACTAATACTGAAGTCGAGCGCATCCTTGTGCTGGACCGACCAACCCGCCGCGCGCAGGCGGGCATCAATCTGATCCCGGGCGATTTGTACAGGCGTCTGGTTCACGTCAGTAGGCAAGCGGGCGCTCGGTTATTTGGGACTTCTTCTACCATGCGGGGCGCTGGTGCGGGTTTCAAGTACTCGGAAATCCTGGTAGTGATTAAGTTTGAACTTCCTTGCTTGCAGAAGCGTTCAGGGGCATTCTGTTCGTTGATGGAAAGAGGATACTCCAGTGGCCCGGACGAGCGAACAGACGATTTCTAAAGCAGTTATGCGTATCGCAGCGAAGCGAAAGGACAGGACTGCAACTTTTAAGCGGCTTTACGCCGAGATCCCTGGTGACGTTGCGCTCACACAGGAAGACTGTCAGCCGTCTCAGACCCGAAACGGCGAACCTATGTGGCGTCAGATCGTGCGCAATATTCGGTCGCACCACCAAGTTCAAGGTAACGCCATAGCCGAAGGTTGGCTTGAGCACGTTCCGCGAGTTGGCTATCGTATAACCAAAGCAGGCATCAAGCACATCATTTAAGAATACTTCGCCTTGTAGCCTGGCTTGAACCACTTCAACTCAGTGCCGGGACTGTCTTTGTCCCACACAAACCACGCATAAGCAGTTGTCCCGCTGCCCCTTATGGTGGCGCCAGCAGGATAAAACGTAATCCTTTCGCTAAACACCCACACTCTAGACGGCGGGACTTGCGAAAAGATAGTTCGCTGCCGGTTGGCTCCCTCCAGAAAGGCGAGCCTCAAAAGCAGGGCAAGCTTCTTGCGTGAAGCTGAGAGGCCCGATCTGACAAAACCCTCAGCGGCGTTGTATGGGGGGTTGGTGATTACATTATCTGCGCGCCGTGATGTTTCCAAGAAGTCAATTCCGGCCTCGCCGTACCCCCGGTCATATAGATCAGAACTCTGGAGTTGCTGACCCGTTTCTTTCAAGACCTCAGACATTGCTCCGTTGCCACAAGCACTTTCCCAGATACCCCCCTCGAACCTCTCATTGTCGATTAGAGCCCACGTTGCCCAGGCAGGAGTTGGAAAGTAATCCGGGCCGTCCAAGTCGGCGAACCGCTTAATTGTCGGCTTGTATCCGCCGTTCAGTTTGTATGTCATGTCCATAGCAAAAGAATAGCAGAATCAGTGGGTTAGTCAATATCAGCTAAGTGATTCAAATGACTCAATTATTGGTGTGGTTCGATGCTCCAGCCTCCGGGCTCGCGGAGCCAGATGGCATCGAGAAGGATGGGCTGCCGGCTGATGCAGTTGCGGCAGTGCGCTTGCGGCATAGGGCTGCAGCAGTCGTTCCATTGAAAAGCCAGACAAGGTGTGCTGCCGCGCTGCTGCACGGCGCAAGAAGTATGAAACGGTCGCTCGAGGACGTTTCTGGCGCTGCTTTGCTGCCGCGAGATCGTCAAAACGTTTCAGCCTGTTCCGGTGAACATGGCCCCGTCGAACGGTGAAGCCACTTCGACCATTTTGATCTCGGTTCGGAAAACGGTTAGGTTGCACAGTGAAAGACGTGCCGCGCGAGATTGATGTCTATGCCAACGGCGCGAGGGAATCGCCCTTGAAAAAGTCGGGAAAGCTGCGAAGCATCCGAAGCGTGCGCCTCGGCACGACCGGAAGGGGCAGCACGCATCCCGAGCATCGCTATTATGGCTCGCGGTTGCCGGTCCTACTGTGAGTGCTTCTGTCGCGTCGGTGGGTCGACGGCGTGTCGGTGCACTTCTTTGCCATCGATCATCGCGACGGCCTGGTGCTGTTCGACACCGGTCTCGACCCGGCGATCGCACGCGATCCGCTCGGGTATCTGGGCAGCGCGCTGGCCGAGTTCTTCCTCAACCGTCTGTTTCGCTGGAAGATCAGCCCCGAAGACAATGTCAGCGACGAGTTGGCCCGCACCTGCGGCTCGTGATTAATCCGAGGCGCTGCGGCATGGCCAGCATCACGATCCGCAACCTGGACGATGAGGTGAAGCGCCGCCTGCGCATCCGCGGGGCCGCGAATGGTCGGTCCATGGAGGAAGAAGCGGGGAAGCTACTCCGGGCCGCGCTGGGCGATGCCGACCTGCCAGTCAATTTGGGGCGGCAATCCGAGCGCGTGTCGCGGCTCCGGGCGGGGCCTATCTCAACCTGCCTGCTCGCGACTCGACGCGCCCGGCGCCGGTGTTCGATCAGGGCTGATCTGGTCGGGCGCAAGGAGTCGGTAACTTTCGAGCCCCTCGCGCTAAAGGCTCTGTGCCTCAAGTCTTTGATTCCGGCGCGCTTGTCGGTAGGGTCTTCGGGTAACATCAAGTGAATCTTTGGCCCGGAGAGGGCTCCTGAACGAGGCAACCCGGTCCATGCCGAAACTGTCGCTGAGGGTGTGTATGCCACCGCCGTGGAGGTCGATTGCGTTCAATAGGCGTTGGTTGAGCATAGATTCGGCAAGCAAAGAAGTGGCGTGCGTCTGATGGCAGAGGGTTCGGAAAACTTGCTTCGCTACTGGCGGACATCGCTTGCTGATGGCGCACTGGGCGAAGGAAAGTTCACGCAAGGGGACCGCAAGAGGTTTGTCGAAGTGCCTGGCGACTCCCTGAAAACAGGCGTTCTGCCAGGCGAGGTCGTGGACCGGGTGTTCCGGGGACAGGCTTCGGTGAAAACAATGGGAGTTCGGTTCTGGCCCTTGGTTGCGGCGCGCAAGTCGTCGCATGGGGCGGCCCGGGCGGGCGGCCTGCCCGCAATCGTGGCACCTGTTGTGACCGAGGGGACGGTCGATCGGGCCGGGCGGATCACACCCACCCGAAACGCCCTTGCGCGCGATCTCTTGACGCCTTTGCCGTCGGGCGAATTCGCCATCGGGTCGGTTGACGCGCTGGACTGGTTTCTGACCGAGAGCCCTCTTCCTGAGATGGCGGGTGAAGGCGCCTGGCAGGAATACCTTGGGCATTGCCGAAAGATGGTCGACGCAGTCTCTCAAGGCTGGCCGCGTGGTGATGCAGACTACCAGCCGATCGGGTTGGGGTTCCTTGAACTGGCCGAGGATGCGAACGCAACGGTTAGGGGAATCCTCGACCTCTATGACAAGCTCCTTGCCGAAAAGCCCGAAGCACGGCTGCTGAGGCAAGTTGCTCGGCCGCAACTAGCCGCCGGGAGCCCGGATCCTCGGATCGAGCAGGAGTTCGCGCGCCGCCTTGGCCATTCAAACCCGAATTTTCCGCTGGCGGAACATCAGAGGCAGGTCTTGGCTTGGCTGGATGCGTCGACGCCAGGAGAGGTCATCGCCGTGAACGGCCCGCCGGGGACCGGCAAGACCACCATGCTCCTGTCGGCCGTTGCTGGACTTTGGGTGCGGGCTGCTCTGCGCGGCGAAGACCCGCCGGTGATCGTGGCCGCATCATCGAACAACCAGGCTGTGACGAATATCATCGATGCATTCGGCAAGGACTTCGGCAGCGGGGAGGGGCCCTTTGCCGGTCGCTGGCTTCCAGAAGTTGAGAGCTTCGGGATGTTCCTTGCGTCGCACTCCAGGCGCCTTGAAGCGGCACGTCGCTATCAAACCGAAGAATTCCAGGCCGAGCGAGAGACAGTCGCTTATGTCCAGCGCGCGAAGGATGCGTACTTGCAGGCCGCTCGGGAGGCGTTTCCCGAGCTCGCCAACCCCGATGTGGCCTCCGTTGTGTCGGCACTTCAGAATCACATCGCGTCGGAGGCCGAAAAGCTGTCGCGGATCGACCGCGCGAATAGCGCGCTACAGACGGCCAACGCCGCCCTCGAGGCGCAGCTTGGTCCCGACCCAGAAGCCACGGAGTCCCGTCGGGCAGGCGAGGTCGCAGAACGAACCGCTGCCGTCGAAAAGATTCGCGCCGCCCGATCGGCACTCGAGCGTTATTTGGCGTCGGAGTCCGCGCTGACCGCGGTGGTCGGTTTCCTTTCGTCGGTAAAGGAGAAGCGTGCCCTGCGCGCCCGGCTTGCCATCGGCGACCTTGTTTCCGGTCTTGAGACCGCAAAGCGCATCAGCGAGATCGACGAACGGGTCAGGACCGAGCTTCAGGCGGCGAAGCAGGCCCTGAAGTCAGCGGAGCGGGCCCTCGAAAGTGCCAAAGCCTTGCGCCGAGATTCTCTCGAGGCGGAAAGGAACTGGCAGGCCGCAGTATCTGCTCTCGTTGGCGCTGGCGAACTAGCCGAACTGGAACGCCGGGCCGACCTCGAAATCCGGTTCACGTTGTTCCTTCTGGCGACGCATTATTGGGAGGGACGCTGGCTTCTGGCGATGGAGGCTGATCTTGCGACGATTGCAGCCTCGAAAGGGAAGAACGGCAAGGCGACGGTCATTCCTCGATGGCATCGCCGTATGATGTTGACCCCTTGCGCCGTGGCTACGTTCGCGAGCCTGCCTGGCAAGATGACCTACACTCGCCGCGATGGAGGAAAGTGGGCGGCCGAGTATCTTTATGATTTCATTGACCTATTGATTGTTGACGAAGCAGGTCAAGTCCTTCCTGAGGTTGCCGGGGCGTCCTTCGCACTCGCAAAGCGTGCCATTGTAATCGGAGACACGCAACAGATCGAACCGATCTCATCGGTGCCGCGTCCGGTTGATGTTGGGAACTTGCGGAACTCTGGCCTTCTGGGAAACGACACCGACATCGATACGCTCACCGCACGCGGGATCTGTTCGACGAGCGGCAGTGCCATGCGCCTCGCGCAGGAAGCATGCCGTGTCTCGCCCTATCCCGAGCTTGAGAAGGGGCTCTACCTCTTCGAACATCGGCGGTGCTACGACGAGATCATCGGGTTCAGCAACGCCTTGTGCTACAAGGGCAAGCTCCGACCATTGCGCGGCAAGGCCCCTCCGGATGCAGACCTGCCGGCGCTCGGGTATCTCCACATCGATGGCCGCGCTGTCACTTCGGGGAGCAGCCGCGCCAATCTGCTTGAGGCACAGACAATTGCGGCCTGGCTCGATGCCAATCGCGCTGGGCTGGAAGCCCAGTACAGCAGACCCCTCGAACAGATCGTCGGGATCGTCACGCCCTTTGGCCGCCAGGTTCGCGAAATTCGCGATGCCTGCGCCTCCCGCAAGATTTCCGTCGACGGGCGCGAAGGCATGACCATTGGCACGGTCCACGCCTTGCAAGGCGCTGAGCGACCAGTTGTGATCTTCTCTCCAGTCTATTCTAAGCACTCCGACGGCGGCTTCATTGATGCTTCACCCAGCATGCTAAACGTGACGGTCTCCCGGGCCAAGGATAGCTGTCTTGTGTTCGGCGACATGGATGTCATGGCGGCAGCACAATCGGGATCACCCCGCGCGGTCCTGGCCGATTTCCTTTTCGCATCAGAGGCAAATGCTCTTGAGTTTGCGGCTGAGCCTCGGACGGACCTGAAGCAGGGTGGCGGCCAGATCCAGATGCTGCGGGATGCGGCCGGGCATGATGCTTTCCTGCTGGATGCACTTTCTGCGGGAGGGCGCCGATACACAATTGTCAGTCCCTGGGCGATTGCGACTACGATGGACCGCGTCGGGCTGATTGCCGCATTCGAGGCCGCTATCCGTCGCGGCGCTGAGATCGATGTATTCGCTGATCCGCTGCTCAACATGGGCCCCGCGGCGGGCGGGCTAACCCAGATGGAAGCAGTTGAGAAGGCGTTCTCCAAGATCGGGGTACGGCTTCACAAGCTCCCGAAGCTGCACAGCAAGATCGTGGCGATCGATACCGATCTACTGTGCATTGGGTCCTACAACTGGCTCAGCGCTGATCGGCAGGGCCAGTATGCGCGGCATGAGACGTCCTTCGTTTACCGTGGGCAGCATCTTGAAGACGAGATACGTACGATCCTCGATAGCCTGAAACGCCGGGAGAAACCGACATGATCGCCCAGGCGCCGAAATCCCGGGTCAACAATAGGTCAACCGGTGTATCTGCTTCGTTCTCCCTCTTGCGCCGGTGTGTGCGGTCTAATGCCGTTTGATGCCGGGGGATACCTTTGTGACTTCAATGACTTGCGCGGTTAACCGGC
>PWPN01000140.1 GCA_003557125.1 Phycisphaerae bacterium
AGACCCATCCCGACGGCTGGACGATCGACGACACCCATTACATGCCCGTCAGCCTGGTCGGCACCCCCGAGAACGTCTGGCCCGGCATGCTCTACGAGGTCATGCGCGACTTCGAGGGCGCCGGCTGGGTCGTGATGAACTTCAGCCGCATGCGCAACGCCTCGGCCCGCCTGCGTGTCCAGGGGCGTGCCCAGGTCGTCAACCTGAAGGCGAATCTGCAGCGCTTTCCGATTCTCGAGTGGTTCACGGCCGATCAGCGGGTTATCGAGAATGCCCATGAGGACGTGCAGACCATGGTCGGCGCCACCAATCCGGAGTCGACCGAGCATCAAGCCATTCTCAACGCATCGATCCACGTCGTTTTCAAGGGTCGCGACCGCAAGGTCCTGCGTGAGCGTCGTGAGGCTCTGGCGGTCACACTCTGGCAGAAGGGCTACACCGAAACCATGCGTGGCGATGCCATCGTGCACTCCTGCCTGCCCTTCAACATCCGCCAATCCCAGATGGACATGCTCGGGCGTGCCGAGCCTTACCGCGGTGCCGACCTGGCGGAGTTCGTCCCGGTCTACAACGCCAGCCCCGGCTCCCAGGTCTCCTCCAAGGTGCTGCTCAACAACACCTCCGGTGAACCGATCTTCATCGACCCCTTCGGGGATGACTCCGCCGCCGCCCATGCCCTGATCCTCGGGGGCACCGGCTCGGGCAAGTCCTTCGCCGTGCAGATGATCCTCCAGCAGATGTCCTCGAAGGAGCGGCTCAAGCTCTGGGTGATCGACAAGGGCGCGTCCTTCCGCACGTTCGTCAATCGGTTCGGGGGGCAGTACATCGACCTGGCGCTCACTGATGACGGCAGCGATGTCAGCTTCAACCCGTTCTACCTGCCCCCCGGGGCGGATGGCCGGGCCACGATGCCCACGCCCGATGAGCTCGAGTACATGCGCGGCGTGCTGATCTCCATGTCGCAGACCGGTTCGAGCGAGCAGGTCAGCGCATCCATGCACAAGGTGGATCTCTCGACGTTCCAGCAGGTCCTCTACACGCTGTACCGCGAGCGCAAGCAACGCCTCGACGAGCTGGCGGAGTCCGATCCCGATGAGCACGCGCGCATCATCGAGACGGATCAGATCCTGTTGTCCGAACACATTCAGCCCATGCTGGAGAGCCAGGCGCTGGCAGAGGAGACCGAGGGCCGTTCCGTGACCCTTTCGCGCATGCTCAGTGACTACTCACTGCGTGATGGCGGCCCATACGCCAAGTTCTTCGATCGCCCCCTGTCGGTCGACTGGTCCAACGACATGATGGGTGTCGAGACCGACCAGGTCTCGAAGAGCGAGATGTTCTCGACCCTGATGATGGTCCTGTTCCACAACATCTCCCTCTACGCGAAGTACGTGATGCCACGCGATGTGAAGAAGATCATCGCGATGGACGAGGCCTGGTCCGGGCTCAGCGACCCCAACATCGCCGGAATCTTCGCCGGCTACGTCTACGAGCTCCGCAAGTACGGTTGCGGCGTGTGGATGATCTCGCAGGGCCTCGGCCAGCTGATCTCCCTGCTCGAAGCCGAACAGCGCGCGGGCGGCGGCGTGACGGGAGGACTCCTGGAGAACCTCAAGCACTTCATCTTCCTGAGCTGCGCGAAGACGGATCACGATCGCGCGCGCCAACGACTCAACATGAGCGACGAGGAGATCCTCGCCTGGGATCGCGTGAGCAGCTTGCCGCCGTTCTTCTCGGAGTTCATCTACCGGATCGTCAATCGGCAGGACCAGGCGATCACCCACCGCATTCGTCTGTATTCGACTCCGGTCCAGCTCTGGCTGAGCACCACCGACCCCTCCGACATCGAAATGCGCAAGGAGCGAACCCATGCCCTCGTCGAGCAGGGGGTCGAGCAACGCGAGGCCGAGGACCGCGCCCTGCGGGCTCTGGCCAAGGAATACCCCTATGGCAGCAAGTATGTCCTTGAAGATGATGACTAAGGCAAAGGGAGACGATCGCATGTCGCGGTCACAGTGGACATCAACCCCTCGCACCGCCCGCGTGGTCGGCATCGCCGCGGGACTGGCCCTGCTCACCGGCTGTGCGAGCTCGCCCCGCGAAGCGCCACCGGCACCCGAGGGCGCGGCCGCACAACAGGCGGAAACCCCGCAGGAGGTTCGGGATGAAGCCGCGCAGGACGCCGCCGTCCGGGAGGCCTACGAACGCGGCGTGCGCGATGTGCTCGAAGACTATCGGGGGCGCATGAGAGCCTCCGAACACTTCGTCTACGAGCCACCGGTGATCGAGTACGTGGACATGCCGGCGGAGATCCGCTCAGGCGCACTCTACCCGAGTCGGTCGGAGCCGGTGATCATCAGCCCGGGCGGCTATCGCTCGCAGCAGGGCATCACGGTGCCTGCCACGCGCCGCGACGAGGGGCCAGCCGGAGGTTTCTCCGAATGAGCGGCGGCGGTCGGGATCCGAACGAGATCCTCGGTGGTTTCGCGGGCGACGACGCACCCGCGCCCCGCAACTACGCAACCGAGGAGCTCATCGGTGCGGATGACGCCGGCCGTGACGTCCACGAGGAGATGGAGTGGCGGGATGCCGCGCACGACTCCGACGAAGAGGATGCGCTCAGCGATGTGCTCGCGGAGGTCGAAGAGCAGGATCCCGGCGTCGACGCTGTCGGAGTCGCCTCAAGCCAGGGTGGTGGCCTTCTCGGCGCGCTCCGAGCAACATTGCGCAATCCCGGTGGCAACAAGGGCAAGTTGATCGGCGTGATCGCAGCAGGGTTCTTTGTCTGGTTCGCCGCCCAGATGTTCGGTGCCATCAACGGGGACTCACAGCCCGACATCACCAGCAGCTGGTCGGACAACGACGACACATCCCTGCTGCCAGCCGATGATGACTGGGAGGCGACCTACGAGTCCGACGCATCGGATGATGCGGGCAACGCGCCGGATGCACCCGTGTACGGCCTCAACGATGAGGCGCCCGGCGGTGACGATGGCGCGAGCGATGACCATGCTGGCGCGACCCCCACGGGTGCGGCCGAGATCGAACGGCTGCAAGCCCAGCAGGCGCAGATGGAAGGCCGCCTGGCCGATCTCCAGACGAGCATGCGCTCGATCGAGGAACGCGCCGACACACGCGGCGACGGTGCGGGGAGCCTCGACGCATCCGCGATCCATGAGGTGCTTGAGCGCGAACTGGGTGGCCCGGAGAGGCTTGAGCGCATGGAGGCAATGCTCGAAGAGACGGGCGATCTGTTGCGCGCGTTGACCCGGCGGGTGGAGGCCATTGACGCGCGCACACACTCGGTACAGGCGGAGGTCGCGGAACTCGACGGGCGTCGCCCCCGGGGCCGCCCGGACATCGACTTCATCGCTTCGGCGACCCCCTCGGGATGCGCACGCTGCACCCCGCATGCCGTGATTCATGACGCCGGCGGGGATCGCAGGATCCTCGCGCGCGGTGACACCTACGAGGGCTTCCGCGTGGAGGTCCAACCCGATCGCATGGTTCTGGAATCCGCTGATGGTCAACAATACACGTACTTCCGAGACTACTGATTTCGGCGCCTGGATCGAGCGCGATGTGTGGCTGGACAAGGTCCTCCAGGCCACCAACGCGCGTTACTTCCGTGGTCAGGCCAAGAGCCGCATAGGCTGGGGACTGCCCGTCTCGCCGGTCATCATGGATCGCACGCCGGACGGGCTCCCCCAGGCTCCGGCCGCATGCTGGCGTGAACACGAGGTCCTGATCCACCCCGCACTGCGGGACTTCAAGGCCCCGCGCTACGTCATCGTCTACCTGATCTACCACGAGCTGCTGCACGAGCTCCACCCGGGGCCGCCCGGGAAAGATCCACACACGGCCGCGCTCCTGCTCCTTGAGCAGGAGCGCATCGCGCCCGCGCGTGAGCGTGCACACGCATGGCTGCGAAAGCGCGAGTTCCCGGTACTGCGGCTGCCTTCGGACGCGCCTGCCTGATGCTGAAGGGCACCCTGCACCTTGCCGGCCTCGCACTAGCGGGCTGCTCATTGCTCGCCGCGGCCGAGATCAGCGAGGAGTCCGCGATGGTTGATCCGCGCCTGTACCAGCAGGTCGGCGCGCACCATGACATCGACCCGCTGCTCCTGCAGGCGATCGCAAGTGTCGAATCCCGCGAGAATCCCTACGCACTCAACGTGAACCATGAAGATCTGCACTGCGGTTCGCGGCGCGAAACTGAGCAAGCACTGCACTACATCGTGGGCCGTCCATGGGTCATCCACCTCCCCCGCGGATCGATCGAGACCTATGTGGATGTCGAGCCACCGATCTCCTGCGCACTCAGAGGCCACTTTCACGATCGCCTCTGGTTCTCCAGCGAGGCGGACGCGACCACCTTCGTCGACCACCACGGGCTCGACTCGGCGCCGCAGCACCGTAATGTGCAATCGACCGACATCGGTCTGCTGCAGATCAACTGGTACTACCATGGCGATCAGGTCTCGGGGGCGCTGGCATTGCTCGACCCCGCCTACAACCTCGACTACGCGGCTCGTTATCTGACACGCCTGGTGCGCAAGCACGGCGTGGATGAAGCCATCGGGCGCTACCACGGCGCCTCGAGTGCCGCACGTCGAGCGGACTACCAGGATCGCGTGCTCGCTACCTACCGTGGACTCTTGCGGAACAGTGGCGGACTCATGGAAACCGCACGCTGATACGCACCCACCCCGATCCTCGACCCCGCACTCGTCTACTCCAGTGGCGTCAATGGACACTGGAGCACGATCATGGGGTTGCGACCCGTTCGCCGTGAGTGGCTATTGCCGCTGGCTCTCGCACTCGCGGGTGCGTCATTCACGGCCAGCGCGGAGGAGGCAACTCCCGAGAAGGCATCCGACTCAGAGAAGTACGCCACAGGCGTCTTCCACTGCGAACGTGTCACGTGGATGGACAACTGCGAAACCATCAACCGCATCCGCCATGAGCAGCCCCAAGCACATATCCGCGTCCAGACCCGGGATGGACTGGAACTCATCCTGCCGCCCGAGACCCCCACGGCGGCGATTCGCCACTTCGTGCTGGAGACTCCGGAGGCCGCGGAGGAATACGCGCGCTACCTCGACCGCGTAATGCAGCACGGTTTCAACGCAGTCGAACGCCTGGCGGCCGCGCAGCAGCGCGTCGGTACCGGTGGCGCGCTGGTGCACGGGGGCGCTCTCAGCGGCGACGAGATCTCGGTCTCCCCCGACGGGGCGGACCGCATCACCGATCGCGAGGTCCGCGATGCGAATGTCTCGCTGTATGTCTTCTACGATACGCATTGCAGCGCCTGTGATGACGTCCTCGGCGCGCTGCGTGCCCTGCAGGATGACTACCCCTCGCTGTTCATCTCGCCACTGCAACTCGATGACGATCGCGCAACCCTCCGCCACGCGGCCGACACGCACGGGCTCGACGCCCGCATCCTCGATGGCGCAGCGCTGAGTCAGTGGCGGGCACGGATCTCGACGACTCCGACGCTCATCTTCGAGAGTGACAACGCCACCAGCCAGACCGTGCTGGTCGGCGCCCGCGGTCGTGACCAACTCGAACAAGCCCTCCATGACGTGGCATCAGGCTCCACGAGGAACTGACAATGATCGATACATCCAGGGTGTGCGGGGTCGCACTCGGCCTCGCGGTTGCCGCCACACCGCTCTCCCTCGGCGCCTACGGGCTCAGCTCCTATGAGGAGTCGCGCACCCTGGATGGCTTCACGGTATCCCTGCCGGGAAGCTCCCGCCTGCCCGAGCAGCCACGCCAGTACGGCACCACGCTCGGTGTTGATGCAGGCGGTGCCGGCCTCGAGCTCGTCTGCAGCGGCGTCACCATGAACTCCATGTTCGGGACGCTGCGCAGCGACCTGGAGATGATCATCAACTACTACCGCAACAATACCGGGGACCTTCTGCTCTACGCCCTGATCTATACGCAGCCCCAACTCTACAGTCTGTTGAACTCCAAGATCGCCCAGTTCCAGGCCCATGCCGAGAAGTTCCTCGTCGGTTGCGCGGAAGCCCGCGAGTGGGGTATGGAGCAGAATGAAAGCGCCTGGAACAAGTGCCTGGAAGACGACAACTCCCCCTCGTACTGCACCGATGGCGATCTCCTCGGCGAATACCAATCCCAGGCCGCGCAGGAGAAGCTCGAGGAGCTTCTGGCCGTCCTGGATCGCATCGAACCCGCATCCGGCAGCGACGCCAGTAGCACGGTGGGTGACTTTCGCCATCAACCCACACGTGGCGACGCCGACCACTGGGAGGCGGAACCGCTCGACCCCGCGTCGTATGGCGAGTACAACGCGATGATCGCCTCGTACTACCAGATGACGCCGGAAGCGCAGGACTTCTTCGCGGACACGATCACCGGTGTGGCCATCAACTCCGATGCCGAAGAGAACGGCTTCATCGACGCG
Source organism: Phycisphaerae bacterium (assembly GCA_003557125.1). Taxonomy (GTDB): domain Bacteria; phylum Planctomycetota; class Phycisphaerae; order UBA1845; family PWPN01; genus PWPN01. The sequence goes on from PWPN01000140.1 coordinate 6,437, forward strand.
CGCTCTGGACGCACCAAGGTCCACATCAAGGTCCGCGAGAAGCTTGAGGCACTGCTCGAGCGCATCGATGGGATCGTCATCGCCTACAGCCAGGAACGCGACTATTCCGACCTGATGGCCGAATACGATGATGAGCCTTATTCGGCCACGCCATCACGCAACCAGATCCTTCATCTCGCGAAGCTCCGTGAAGGTGCCATTCACCAGCGCGAGCTGGACTCGGCGACGACCCGATACACGGACATTCGGGACTCGCGTTACACCGCGACCATCAGCCGCCTGGCACGCGCGCAGGCACTCGCCTATGCACGCGCGGCCACGGCCGAGCTCACGAGTGCGATCTATACCGCCATGGTGGATGGCGCCGCCGCTGAGCTCTTCGAGGATGCCCGCATTGTCGAGATGTACGAACGCAACCTCGCCGCCGTCGAGGCCGAACTCACGTTGCCCGATCTCTACGACCGCTCGCATGATCAGCAGCAGCTCATCCTCCAGCATGCGATCGAGTACTTTGAGGCACGGGACTGAGGCCTATGGCGCGCGCGACGTGGGCGCTGTCATGCGTCGGCCTTCTCCTGCATGCCGCGCCCGCGTCCGCCGATCCGGACTCGATTGTCGAT
>PWPN01000152.1 GCA_003557125.1 Phycisphaerae bacterium
AGCGCGACGATGTGCGTGTAATCGTCGTCGTGCCGATCGACCGCGCGCGTCCCCAGACCGAAGACGAGGCGCACGACGCCGGCCTCGGGATCGATCTTGTCGCTCCATGCGAAGGGATTGAACGAGAACGCGACACCGGCTGCCTGCGGATAATAGAGCCGGTCGTAAAACGCGCCGGAGACGCGCTGCACGAGCACAGCCATCTGCTCGTCCCCGCCGAGCAATCCCCGCTCCGCGCGGTACCGGAGGGCGTTCTCGCTCATCGTGCTTGCGTAGATCGTCCGAAGGGCGGCCAGGAAATCCTCGAGCCGTTTGTCGCGCGACCCCTGGTTGACGCAGAAGACGCTTTCGTATTTGCCGGCGAACGAATTGCCGAACGCGTCCTCGAGAAGGCTGCTCGATCGGACGATGATGGGGCACTGGCCGAAATAATCGAGCATGTCCATGAGATCCTGGCTGACGTCGGGCGGGAAGGTACCGGTAAGGATGCGCCGCCGGGCTTCCGTCGCGCCTTCCAGGAAGGTGCGAGGGTCTTTCTGCTTTTCGCGCAGCCACCAGCAGCCATTCTGCACGAGGTAGCTGTAGAAAACGTCCGAGCCGATGTAAAACGAATCGTGCTCTTCGAGCACCTCCCCGCAACGAGGCCACCGCCGCCGGAGAATCGCCCGGGCCATCAGCATGCCGACGGCCTTGCCCCCGATGAGGCCCGTCCCGATCATTCGATGCCATATAGTGAGCACATCGTCCAGATCGAGGTACGTTTCGGCCAGGCCGAGCATCCGTTCGTCGCGCGACACGAGCATCCTCAGAAGCCGGTGCGTCTGCGCAGCGATCCGGTCGGGATCGATCGCCCCTTTTTCCCGATCGTGCCGTGCCTGCTCGGCTTCGAGGAAGGCCCGATCCCACGCGCCCGGCCGGGAGCGGCCCGCCGGAAGGCCGGCCAAAGGCACCGGTTTGAGAATCGCGGGGATCGTCGAGCTGGCTGTCACGGGTCGAAACGCATCCCCCTCCCAGGCGTGCAGCATGTACATCCTCGGCGAGTGACGCTGCTGCACCTTGAGCGGATGGATGTAGAGCGTGTCGTGACGACGGTAGATGTCGATGAGGATCTGGGTCGTCCCGGCGATCGTGGTATACAGGGCCTGCGAATGGAAATTGCGAAGCAGGGCGAAACACGCGAGCCCGCCGACGTCATAGACGTACGGGCAGATGAGCCGGAAGAAATTGCCCAGCATCCGGTCGCTGTACCAGTCCGCGACGAGGTCGGTCAGGGAATCGAAAAGGAAGACGCCCCGGTTCCGTGCACTGTCGATCGTTTCGTGGATCGTACGGATGAATTCTTCGAAGCCCGACTCGGGACGGAGCGTCAGCGTCTCGATGCCGGGCAGATCCGTCACGAGCGGCGGATGCTTGGCGAATCGGAAGTAGAACACGCGTCGGCCCGCATCCACAGCCGCCTTCGCGCAGGGTTCGGCGAATCGCGCGTAATCGTCGACCGAAGCGATCTGCCAGACGATATTGTCACCGGGAAGCAGGGTTTTGAGGACGCGGTCGAGGCCGGGCAACCCCGTCGTAAGTCGATGCTCCGCCATCAGCGTGTCGTCTCCCCTTTGCGCGCGTGTTCACGAATCGACGGGTTCACCGGCCCTTCCGTCGGCTGTTCACTTTTCCACCGGCGGGCTCTGGCAGGGCTGACTCCCGCTGCTCAGGGCGAATTCGCGGTGCTGCCCCTCATTGAACGTGTACACCTTTCCGCAGACGCCGACCCGCACCTCGTGCGACGGTCCCCGTTCGAAGCAGACGTCCATGCGCTCGTGTTCGATACCGATCGAAAGCCAATGACCTCGGTATCGGATGCGCATCCGCAGCCCGGCCAACTGCGACGGCAGAAACGGGTTCAGCCAGAGCACGTCGTCGCGAATCTCCAGGCCGGTGAAGCATCGTTGTGCGAGATCGACCGTCGCAGCCATCGCGCCGAGATGGATCCCTTCCTGCGTCGTGCCGCCCTGCACGTCGCGGAGGTCGCTTTCCAGCGCCTTCTGGAACGATCGCCACGAGCGCTCGCGTTCCGAACGGGCATACACCCATGAGTGGACCACTTCACTGAGCGTCGATCCGTGCGATGTGCGGGCCGAGTAATAGTCGACGATCCGCGGGATATTCGCACGATCGAAATCATAGCTCATGTGCTGGAAGATGGAAGTCAGCTCCTCGGCCGAGAAGAGATAAAACAGCATGAGCACGTCGGCCTGCTTGGCCAGCTTGTAGCGGTTCGTCGAGTCGTTTTCAGCCTCCAGGATGCGGTCGAGCCGCTGAATGTCGCCGTACTTGGCGCGATAGGCCTTCCAGTCGAATTCTTCGAGGCTCTCGTACCCTTCGAACTGGCTGATGATCCCGTTTTCGTGGAAGGGGATGTAGAGCGCACGGCTCACGCGGTCCCACCGTTCGACGTCCTCGGCGGAGATGGAGGACGTATCCAGCAGCAGCGATCGGTCGTCCTCGGCCAGCATGTCGACGAGTTTGCAGGCGGTCATGAGCGTCCAGGCAGCGAGCACGTTCGTGTAGGCGTTGTTTCGGAGGCCCGGTTCGTCGCTGTCCGGATAGCGCGTATGGTATTCGTCCGGCCCCACGACGTTATGAATCTCATAGCGATTGCGATCCGGGTTGAAGGTCGCCAGCGACGAGAAGAACTGAGCGATTTCCAGCAGCATCTGCCCGCCGTAGAACGAAAGGAACTCCAGGTCGCTGGTCGCTTCGTAGTACCGCCAGATATTCAGCGCGATCGCGCCGTTGACGTGCCGTTGGAGATGCGTGTTGTCGGGAAGCCACCGCCCCGATTTGGGATTGAGATGGATGACCTGGCTTTCTTCGCGCCCGTTGCTCCCGCTCTGCCAGGGGTACATCGCTCCTTTGAAGCCGGCTTCCTGCGCTTCCCACCGCGCTTCGCGGAGCCGCCGATACCGGTACATGAGCAGGTCGCGCGTCAGCTCCGGCAGCCGGAGGCTCAGGAAAGGCAGGATGAACAGCTCGTCCCAGAAGATGTGGCCGCGGTACGCTTCGCCGTGCCAGCCGCGCGCCGGAACGCCCATGTCCCGGTCGATCGAGTTCCAGGACACCGTCTGGAGCAGGTGGAAGATATGCAGTCGCAGGATCCGCTGGACCTGGGAATCCCCGCAGATGTGGATATCGACCGCATGCCAGAGGTGGCGCCACGTCCTCGTGTGGGATTCGAGCAGTTGACCGAAGCGCGGGACGCGAAGGATCTGCTTGCGGGCTTCGTAACCCGGTTCGCTCGTAGCCGGGTCGCGCGAGCTGCGGATGGCGACGATCTTCTCGATGGTCACGGGCCGGGCCTTCTGGCATTCGAACGACAGCGTCTGGCCGATCCATGCCTCTTCCTGGTGCGTTTCGCGCTCGAGCGGGACCGGGTCGCCGTTGCAGTAGGCCCGCGTCCGCGCTGCCTGTGCCATTCGCATGTGCGACTGGTTCGTCTCGACGATGAGGTAGATTCCTTCCTCCCCGACCAGCCCCGACTCGATGAATTCAAGGTGTCGGCTGTTCAGTGCGCGGTACCGGGCGACCCCGTAGTTGATCACGTTGCCGTCCAGTGCCGAACGAACCTCGACGCGCCCCGACCAGTTTTCCGGCTTGATCGTCCATTCGATCGCAGCCACGTGCGGTTCGTCCATGTGGACGATCCGTCGGCTTACGAGCGTCGTTTCGCGGTCCTGCGCATCGCGCACGCGCACCCGCCGCGTGAGGATGCCGCGGTGGATGTCGAGCTCCTGGCGGAAGTCGCGCACCTCCACCTTGTCGAGATCGAGCCACGCTCCGCCCTCGGGCCGGAACGACAGGCAAAGCCAGTTCGGCCAGTTCACGAGATCCTCGTTTTCGATGATCCGCCCGGAAACTTCGGATTCGAGCCGGTTGTAGCCCCCCGCGACGTACATGCCCGGATAGTGCGGCCCGCCGGCCCCGGTTTCCTCGGCTGCACCGCGCGTCGCGAACGCCCCGTTGCCCAGCGTGCACAGCGTTTCGCGCAAGGGCTGTTCCTGCGGATCCCACTTCGTGTAGACGAGTTTCCACAAGTCGTGCGCCGCCCGGCAGGCCAGCGCCGCAGCCAGGGTCTCCAGGAACTCCTCGACCTGCGTCGTGTCGCTGAGCACGTACCGCGCTTCGGTCTCTGCCGTCGTCTCGCCGACGTAAATCCCCACGCCATCCTCGCGGAGCGTCCGGAACGCGTCTTCGTCGGTCGTGTCGTCACCGATGTAGATCGCCAGCGCATCCTGCTGTTTCAGATCCAGCGCCTCCATGAGCCAGGCGACGGCTCGGCCCTTGTGCCAGTCGATGTCCGGCTGAAGTTCGTAAACGCGCTTGCCCGAACCCCGACGCAGCGACGGGTGGCGGTTCCGCACCTGCTCGACGGCCTCCGCGACGCGATCGACGTCTTCGTCGGCCACGTTGCGGTAGTGGGTCGCGATGGAAAAGCGCTTGCGTTCGACGAGCGATCCTTTCACGTCTTTCAGCGCCTCTTCGAGCTCGCGCTCGGCCTCGTCGAGCTCGGGCAGCGCCTCGCGCGCCTGCTCCTGCTGAAAGTGCGTTTCCGGGCCGGAAATGTCGAACCCGTGACTGCCCGCGTAGACGAGGTGCTCTATCCCGACGCGTGTCTCGACGTCCGCACGGTCCCGGCCGCTGACGATGGCCACGGTGCACTGGTGCGCCAGCCGTCGCAATGTCGATCGCATCGAATCGGAAAGATTCGCCGCGTCCGGTTGCGCGACGATCGGCGTGAGCGTCCCGTCGTAGTCGAGGAAGATCGCGACCTCCCGCTCGTCGGCTCGCGCCAGGACCGCATCGACCACCTCTCTCACCGAGGGCACTTCGGGAGGGACCGCGCGTTTGGGCAGCGTCTCGAAGGTAAACTCGTCGAGCCGTTCGACGACGATTTCCGCGCCATGTTCGAGCAGTTCCGCCCCGTTCCCGTCCCGCGCCACGCCCACCACGAGCGCGAAGTGTCCGCGCCGCCCTGCCTGGACACCCGCGATGGCATCCTCGAAGACCACGCTCTTATCGGGTTCTACGCCGAGTTTCTCAGCCGCCTTCAGAAAAAGGTCCGGCGCGGGCTTGCCCTTCAGGCCGAGTTCGTCTGCCGTCACCCCGTCCACGCGGACGTCGAACAGGTCGCTTACGCCCGTAGCCGCGAGGACCGCTTCACAGTTCCGGCTCGACGAGACGATGGCGGTCTTCAACCCCTGTTCGCGCCATTCCTTGAGCTTGGCCACAGCGTCCTCATAGGCCTCGGCCCCTTCGGACAGCTGCTTGTTGAAAAGTTCGTTCTTGCGGTTGCCCAGTCCGCAGATCGTTTCGGTACCAGGGGGATCCTCGGGCGTGCCCTCCGGCAACTCGATGTCGCGTGCCGACAGAAAGGTCCGCACGCCGTCGTACCGAGGCTTGCCGTCGACATAGCGGCGATAGTCTTCGCGAAGATCGAAAGGCTCGAAATTCTCGCCGCCCGCACGTTGCCGGAGATAATCGTCGAACATCGTCTTCCACGCACGCGCGTGGACCTTGGCCGTGTGCGTCACGACGCCGTCCATGTCCAGAATCATCGCATCGATTGACGAGCGTATCATGGTACCCCCATTCGTATTGCGAGCTGCTCTGTCAACTCCTCATCCATTTCCCCTCACAGCCGGCCTTTCCGCGTGCAGGGCCGTTCGCGCGATCGTCACGATGCGACCTTGCCCAGAAGTCACACTTTATCACACGGCTCACGCCTGTACGTCGCGTGCGCTCAGCGCCCCGCACGCATCGCCATTTCCATCCATTGACAGTTTATGCACCGAAATCGAGGAAAACGATGCTTTATCAGCCTCACTTTTTCTGCAGATGTTTCTCGATAAGCTCGTTAGCCTTTTGGGTGTCCTCCTGGCTGTCGAATGCGAAATAGACGACGCACCGCTGGCCGACGGCTGCAGCCGACAGTCCGCGCAGGTTGATCCCCGCGTCGGCGAGCACGCGCGTGATGCCCGCGCCGAGTCCGGGCTTGTCCGGCCCTTCGAGACGCAACGAATGCAGGCTGTCCGCCTTGGACAGGCCCGCCTGCTCGGCGGCGCGGATGTGCTCGGCCCCTTGAATCGGCGCCATGAAAACCACGCCCTTCCCGGGCTTGTCGGGGGCTCGCCGGGCGATGACGAATTCGAGATTCGCCCCGGCCGAATGAAGCGCATCGAGCTTGTCAGCCAATCCGCCCGGCCGATCCTCGATGGTGCCGGCCCATACGTCCACCTCGGTGATCTCGTAGGACATGACTTTGCTCCTTGCGATGTGTATGAAGTTCCACCAACGGCCCGAACGGGATTTTAGGCTATCGTGTCGAGGGAGTCTCAACAAGGGGGTGCGAACGTCGGCCTCCAGGTCGTACGGACATCTATGTCCGTAATTCCCATTCAGGGTGGTACGGGCATCTTGCCCGTCGATGCATGGTCCCCCTCACCGTAGTTGGGTCCTGGATGGGTGGCACTGGCGGCTTGTCCGCATTGCATACTGGATGGGTGGCACTGGCGGCTTGTCCGCCAGTGCTCCTTGGGCAGGGTGGCACGGGCGTCTCGCCCGTCGATTCCTGTCACGGCACATGCTGACAACCCGCCCGTAAGAACGGCCGCCACGGGGGGACGGCCGCTACAGTGCAAAAGCACATCCTGCGTGGGTGGCACTGGCGGCTTGTCCGCCAGTGTCGAGGCAAGCGACCCTGCACAGCCGACATCGAACGAAAATTTGACTCACCGAAACGACACTAACGCCGGCGCCCCGTGGAACGGCTCGGCGACGCCTGAACCGAGTTGGTTCTGACGAAAATCGGAGGATTCCTGTTCTGGAGTCGGGCGACCGCGCGCCGGCTGAAAGGCCTGTCGGACTCGATCCTCAGCCCACGCAACGACTTGCAGCGCGCCAGAGCCAGCAAGCCCCGATCAGTGAAGCTGCCATGGATAACCAGGCTCAACAGGCCTTCGCACGCCGCCAGGCAA
>PWPN01000145.1 GCA_003557125.1 Phycisphaerae bacterium
CCGTCGGCCGGGTGACGATCCCCCAGGAAGCGTTCATGGCTGTGCTCGACCCCGGCGACGATGCGGTGTGACGCCCCGCAGGATGGTACGGGCGTCCTCTCCCGTTCGGTGTGCGACCGCACTGGCGGACAGGCCGCCAGTGGCACCCCATACGGGGCGGGCTGTCAGCGACGTCGTCCCGATCGGTCGGATCCGCGGATCGACGGAGGTGCTGGACGGGGTTCCGGACGGCTCACCGATCCGGGTCGAGTCGGGACCGTGACCCGGCCGTTTTTCATCCTCCGTTACCGTTGCCGAACCCTTGCCTGCTGGGCGGCCATCGCAGGACGCTACGGAAGCGAAAAATGCGGCTCAGGCCGCCTTGACTTCTGACTTTAATTGAAATAGCCTACAGACTTTAGTGTGGCGGCTTGCATCCGCGGCCCGCTCCGAAGGACCGGCGATGCAAGCCTTTTTTGATGAATAATTTGCTCGGCGGGCAGGGCTGGTGTGACCGCGCGATGATCGAATGCCCCTTTCACGGGGTGACCAGCCCCCAGGAACGAGGAAAGCCATGTTACCCGTTCGCAAGACATCCAAGGCACGCCGTAACAAGCGACGCGCGCATCATGCACTGTGCTCGCCCAATCTCGTCGCATGCCCGAAGTGCGGGATCGCCAAGCGGCCTCACGCCGCCTGCGAGAATTGCGGCTATGTGAGCAGCACTGTCGCGCTGGCGACCAAGGAACAGGAGAGCTGAAACCGATGCGCATCGGCGTGGATGCGATGGGCGGGGATTACGCGCCGCGCGAGATCGTGCGCGGCGTCGTCGAAGCTGCGCAGCGCGCCCGCGACGATCTGGAGCTCGTCCTCATCGGTGACGAGGCGATCGTACAGCGCGAACTCGACCGGCTCGAGCCTGTGCCCGACCGCATCGAGGTTGTGCATGCCTCGCAGGTCATTGGCATGAACGAGTCGCCCGTCGAGGCGGTGCGTACCAAAAAAGATTCATCGATTGCCCGCATGGTGGCGATGGCCGTCGAGGGCAAGCTGGACGCCTGCATCAGTGCCGGGAATACGGGCGCCTTCGTCGCGGCCAGCCAGATCCGGATGAAGCTGCTTCCGGACATGTCGCGGGCTGGGATTGCCGTGGTCCTTCCGTCGTTTACGGGCCCGATCATCCTGTGCGACGCGGGGGCCAACATTACGCCCAAGCCGCATCACCTGCTCGCTTACGCGATCACGGCCAGCGCCTATGCACGTTACGTGCTTCGCGTCGATCGGCCGCGCGTCGCGCTGTTGTCGGTGGGTCAGGAAGATGCCAAGGGAACCGACCTCGTCCGGCAATCGCACGAGCTTCTCCGTGATAGCAAAGGGGTCAACTTCGTGGGCAACCTCGAAGGGCGGGACCTGTTCCGTGGTGGCTGCGACGTGGTGATCTGTGACGGTTTCGTTGGTAACATCGCCCTCAAACTGATCGAAGGGCTCGCCGAAGGGCTTTTTAAGACGATCTCCAGGGAAATCGCGTTGGCCAGCCCAGAACTGGCCAAGAGCATGGAGCCCGTCGTCAAGCGCGTATGGGCGAACCACGATTATGCCGAGTACGGAGGCGCGCCATTGCTGGGCATCGATGGTGTTTGTATCATCTGCCACGGCAGCAGCGAGTACATCGCGATTCGAAATGCAGTGCGGGTCGCGACGGACTACCTGGAGCACGACCTGAATGCGATAATTTCCGCCGAACTGGCAAAGGAACCCTCCTCCGAATCGGTTCCGCAATAAAAGACAGCATTCAACAATGAATACGCGACTCCCGTTTACCATCCAGGGGGTGGGCAGCGCGCTGCCCGAAAAGGTGATGACCAACGCCGACTTCGAGGAATACCTCGAAACGTCGGACGAGTGGATCCGTGCGCGGACGGGTATCCGGGAACGGCGCATCTGCTGCAACGGCGAGAATGCCTTGACGCTGGGCGTGTCGGCCTCGCAAAGCGCGCTCGAACGCGCGGGCCTCGAGCCGTCGGACATCGACCTGATCATCGTGGCGACAAGCACGCCTTATGTCCCGTTGCCGGCCACCGCGTGCTACCTCCAGGCACAGCTCGGCTGCCGGCAGGTGCCCGCCTTCGACCTGGCCGCGGCCTGCAGCGGGTTCGTCTACGCGATGGCTTCGGCCGTGGGCCTGATGCATACGGGAACCTATCGCCACGCACTCATCGTCGGGAGCGAGGCGATGTCGGCCATCACCGATTTTTCCGACCGCACCACGTGCGTGCTGCTGGGCGACGGGGCGGGCGCTGCCGTCCTGGGGCCCGCCACCGACGACGTTTCCGGTGTGTACGATTGCCTTCTCGGCGCCGACGGCACAGGGGCCGAGGCGATCTTCATCCCGGCCGGGGGCTCGCGCCTGCCCGCCAGTTCCGACACGGTCCACGAGAGGCTCCACTTTTTGAAGATGCGCGGCCGGGAAGTCTACAAGTTCGCCGTTCTCAAGATGGCCGAGGTCATCCGAGGGGCTGTGGATCGCGTGGGGATCGATCTGGACGACCTGGCGATCGTCATTCCGCATCAGTCCAATGCGAGGATCATCGAGTCGGCCGTCGAACGGCTGGGCTTGCCAATGGACCGCGTGCTGATCAATATCGACAAGTACGGCAACACCTCGGCGGCTTCGATTCCGTTGGGGCTTGACGATGCGGCTACCATGGGACGCATCCGGAAAGGCGATTGGGTTCTGCTGGCCGGTTTCGGCGGCGGTCTGACGTGGGGCTCCGTGCTGCTGCGCTGGTAGGATGTTCGCGGCAGGGCTGTCCGGTGATGCCGGGAGGTTGTAATCGCGCCGCAGAGCGGGTAAAGAGGGCGAATTTCATAGCCCAAAGATATGCGGCGCTAAGGTCCGATTGGGGTTATGACGGGAATGACGAGGTAAGGCAGGGGGGCGGTACGAGTGCGTGCGGTCGCACTTGTCGAGTCTCCCGTGATAGAGCTGCACGCGGTCAATACGATTGGCCGACAGGGATATCCTTCCAATGGGCAAAACAGCGATACTGTTTACCGGTCAAGGGGCTCAATCCCCGGGCATGGGGAAAGATGTGGCCGAGGTCTCGCCCGCGGCCGCAGCCATCTTCGAGCGGGCCAACGCGATCGTGGGCTACGATCTGGCCAAGCTCTGCTTCGAGGGGCCGGCCGAAACCCTCGCTCAGACGGATATTCAACAGCCTGCGATCTTCACGTGCAGTGCAGCCATCTGGGCAGCACTGCAGCAGTCGGCCGAACTGGGCGAGGAGATCATGGCGATGGCGGGCCTGAGCCTGGGCGAATACACGGCCCTTTATGCGGCTGGCAGCATCGACTTCGATTACGCGTTGAAGCTCGTCAAACGTCGCGGCGAACTCATGCAGGAAGCGTCGTCGGCCGTGCCGAGCGGCATGGTCAGTGCGCTGGGGCTCGACGCCGACCAGGTGGAGGCCATCTGCCGGGAAGCGTCGCACGCGGGCCTCATCGGGGCGGCGAACTTCAACTGTCCCGGCCAGATCGTGCTGTCCGGGGAAAAGGCTGCCTGCGAGGCGGTCCTCCCGTTGATCGAGAAAGCGGGCGGTCGGGCGGTCCCTCTGAAAGTGGCCGGCGCGTTCCACAGCCCGCTGATGCAGCCGGCGGCCGACGCGTTGACCGCCATACTGGAGCAGACGCCGATCCATCCGCCGCGCGTCCCGGTGATGGCCAATGTCAACGCGGATCATCACAAAGATCCAGCGACCACCCGGAAGTGGCTTTCTGAGCAGTTGACACATCCCGTCCGTTGGCAAGACTGTATCGAAAAATTGATGAGCGAAGGGATCGAACGGTTCATCGAGATCGGTCCGGGCCGGATCCTGACGGGACTGGTCAAGAAGATATCAAGACGTACGGAAGTGGAGAATATCAGCACGGCCGCCGACCTGGCGGCACGATCGGCGCGATGAATGTCGCGCGGTCGAACGACGATGCATACACAGGCTGCGGGTGGGACTGACCGCCTGTGCCGCTGACAGCAAAGAACGGAGACGCGATGCCCTTGAGCAACCAGATTGCAGTCGTGACGGGAGGGGCGCGCGGCATCGGTCGGGCCATCTGCCTGAGCCTGGCCGATCAGGGCGCGACGGTCATAGCGGCCGATCTCAATGCGGAGGGCCTGGCCGAGACGATCAAGGAGGCCGAGAGTCGACAACTGACGGGCCAGATCGTTGCCAGGTCGCTGAACGTGACGGACGAGTCGGCTGTGGAGGGTTTCGTCGAGCTGGTCGTCGAGGAGTTCGGGAAAATCGACATCCTCGTCAACAACGCCGGCATCACCCGCGACGGCCTCATGATGAACATGGATGACGAGCAGTGGGACGCGGTCATCAACGTCAATCTCCGGTCGGTCTTCCTGATGACGCGGGCGATCAGCCGTCACATGGTCCGGGCGCGGTACGGGCGGATTATCAACCTGGCCAGTGTTGCGGGTATGATGGGCAACGCCGGCCAGGCGAACTACGCGGCCAGCAAAGCGGGCGTGATCGGATTCACCAAGACCGTGGCCAAGGAACTCGGGCGGCGCAACATTACCGCCAATGCCGTGGCACCGGGGTTCATCGACACCGACATGACCCGCGTGCTGCCGGATAAGGTCAAGGAGGACGTCAAGCAGATCATCGCCTGCCGCAAAATGGGGACGCCGGAGGATATCGCCGCGGCTGTGACCTATCTGGCTTCTCCGTCGGCCGGCTATGTCACCGGCCACGTGCTGGTCGTCGATGGCGGGTTGAACATGTAAGGCTGCCCGCTCTGATCGGCCATCCGTTGCAGGGGGCTGGCATTTCGGGCATGAGACGGTATATGTATGCCACGGCTCGGGCCCGGCATCCCCGGAGCCGGATCGGTTCGAAGATGCCCAAGGCGTTGCAGCCAATCCAACAGGAGGATTCGAGTGGTGACCGTAGAGGAAATCGAAGACAAGGTGGTGTCGATCGTCAGTGAGCAGATGGGCATCAATAAAGCGGAGATCACGCGGGAAACATCGTTTATCAACGATCTGAACGCGGATTCTCTGGACATCGTTGAGCTCGTCATGGAATTCGAAGACAACTTCGACATGAGCATTCCCGATGAGGAGGCCGAGAAGATCAAGACCATCGGCCAAGCCATCGACTATATCCATGCCCATCAGGGCAAGGAACAGGAAAGCTGAATCCTTCTTGAGATTCAGGTTACGGTCGGAGGCGCTGGTCGCATCAGACGCCTCCGACGATGCGCGCCGAATTCCGCCCGATTCCGTGCCATTGGCCGTACGGGGGGGTGCGGTATCGGCCCGAACTGAATCGGCGGAAGGCCGCCGATTCAGATGAAGCGCAGGGATGCCTGCGGGTCGTTCGCGAAAAGGTTGGGAATGAACAGCAGAAGACGCGTGGTCATTACTGGAATGGGGGTGATCAGCCCCCTGGGGGATTCGGTCGCCGAATTCTGGGACAACATTGTCCAAGGCCGTTCGGGTATCGGGCCGTTGACCCTCTTCGATCCGTCTCAATACGCCTCGCGGATCGCCGGGGAATGTTCGAATTTCGATCCTTCCAAATGGCTCGAATCCAAGCTTATCAAGCGGATCGACCGTTTCGGGCAGTTCGCGCTGGCAGCGGCGGATCAGGCGGTCAGGCAAAGCGGTCTGGATTTCGCCAAGAGTGACCCCTATCGCATCGCCGTCATCATCGGTTCGGGGATCGGCGGGATCAACGAGCTCCAGCAGCAGCACCGTCGACTGATCGACAAGGGGCCTTCCAGGATCTCGGCATTTACGATCCCCAAGTTGATGGTCAATGCCGCCAGCGGGAACATCTCGATCCATTACGGGACGCGCGGGCTCAGCACGGCCGTCGCCACTGCGTGCGCTTCGGCCACGAATGCGATGGGGGACGCCTTGCGTTGCATCCAACGCGACGAGGCGGACATCATCATCACCGGTGGCAGCGAGGCGGCCGTCGTCGAGATCAGCGTCGCGGCGTTCAGTGCGATGCACGCCTTGAGCGTTCGCAACGAGGATCCGCCGGCCGCCAGTCGCCCCTTCGACCGGGACCGGGACGGATTCGTGATCAGCGAAGGGGCCGGCATCTTCCTTTTCGAGGAGTTGGAACACGCCCAAAAGCGCGGGGCGACCATTCTGGCCGAAGTTCTCGGCTATGGCGTGAGCGCCGATGGAAGTCACATCGCCCAGCCGGACGAAAACGGGATGTCCGCGTCCAAGGCGATGCAGTCCTGTGTCCAGGACGCCGGGCTCGCTCCCGATGCGATTGATTACATCAACGCGCACGGAACGAGTACCCCCCTCGGGGACATCGCCGAGACCCAGGCCATCAAACGGACCTTCGGTAACCACGCGCACCAACTCGTCGTCAGCAGCACCAAGTCGATGGTCGGGCACCTCTTGGGGGCCAGCGGCGGCGTGGAACTCGCTGCGACCGTGATGGCGATCCAGGACGGCATCGTCCATCCGACGATCAACCTCGATACGCCGGACCCGGACTGCGACCTCGACTACGTCCCCAACGTGGCCCGGGAAATGAAGGTCCGTTGCGCGATGAGCAACTCCTTCGGCTTCGGAGGTCATAACGCCAGCATCATCGTGGGGAACCTGCGATAATCCGTAGCGTCGTATCATCGCAGACAAGGGGTGCAAAGGAATTCCGGAAAAGCGGTACGCCGGGTCTCAGGCGTATCGTGAAGGGCTCCGGTTTGCCGCGAGGCGGGACGAAGGCGGCAAAGAGGCCGTTGTGAGCACGGACGGCAAGCGGTCGCCCGTCCGAGGCGTGGCGCGCGGGCCGTGGGGCTGTCCTTGGAGTTCCGACTTCGAGATCAAGTTCGTTTCACGATCCTCCGATAAAAAACGATAACGCGCCCCGACGTTCGTGTCGGCTGACGGTGCCGCCACGGGCACGGGCG
>PWPN01000014.1 GCA_003557125.1 Phycisphaerae bacterium
ATATCGATATCGGTCGGGCCGAAGTCGAACCACGTGTGCGCGATGAAACGGCGATGGCGGTCCGCATCGATGTCGAACTCGCCGACAAGCGGCAGCAGCCCGCACTGCGCGTTGGGCGGAAACCGCACGTCGAGCCGTTGCCGGAACACTTCATTCTCCCGCAGGCTGAACGTGATGCGGTACGGTCGGACCTCCCAAGGTTCCGGCAGCGCGAGCCGGACCGACCCGCTGATCGGAGCCGACCATGTGTTGCGAAACTCCACCTCGAAACTCAGCGGATCGAACCGCGCGTCCACCTGCGACGGATTGACCGCGAACGCCCTCTGAAACTCAAGCAGCCAGGTTCGGCCATAGAGCAGAAACGTCGGCGTCGGCCCGATCCGCACGACCTGACGCCCGCCGACGGTCGGCAACACGCTCCGCCTGCCCCACGGATCGACCTGTTGAACGTTTTCACCAATGGCCAGGCGATGCTCGATCCCCTCCCGAGGCGCGCGGGGATCCCACACGCACAGAATCGCGATCCCGCCCTGATCGAAGACCCGGCATTGGACTCGGCCGTTGAGCGGCATGCGCGCGACCGGGGTAGCGTCCCCGAGAATATTACTGACGGTACGGAAAACGATGTACTCCTCGCGCGGGTCCGTCCGAGCATCGAGCCTGTCCTTGCCCGGATCCCATGGGGCACGCACAAAGACCCCACCCACGCCCTGGAAATACGTCTCGACGAGCCGCAACGTCCAGTCGTCCATCCGGATCACACGCGGGTAGAACGTATCCTCTAAAGGCTCGACCGTCACCCAGACGCGCCGCGGGTCCGGAGCAAGTCGGCCCTCCAGATGCAGACCGATCCGCTCCGGATCGACCGAGTTCGGCAGCAGGACCGAACGAAAGTCAGCCGGATTCTGTAAGTCAGCCGGATTCTGTAAGTCAGCCGGATTCTGGGAGCCGGGCGCGATCCGCGCCGACGCGACCGATGCGAGCACGGGCTCGGCCATGAGGTCGGCCATCTCCACGCGAAGCCTTTCAATGAGCCGCTTCGCGCGATCGTCGGCCGTGACGTGCCAATGATGCTCATCACCCAATTGCCAGACGGAGACCAGGCCGGCCGCACGCGACCAGAGCCCCGCGATCAAGGGTCGCCAGGCGATCGGATCGGCACTCAACAGATCGAACATCCGGATGAACCCGTCGCCTGCCCGCGGCATCGTCAGCGACGGCACATCCATCATGACGCCCACCGGCTCACACCGCATCTGGCGGATCGCCTCGAGATACGCATCGACGCCGGCCGGGTCCTCGGGCTGGTCCAGGACAGCCTGCTGAGCGTACCAGACGGGCACTTTGGCCCATTGCGGTTCAAGCGCTGCCAGCAGTTCGCGCTGCGCATCGAGCATCGGCCTGCTGACATCGGTAAGCATGACGCCGAAGCCGCGGCCGGCTGTGTCCGAAAGGTTGACGCGCTCGGCCAGTCGCGCGAAGCGCAGCGAGTGATGGATCAACGTGGCCCCGGCTGCCCGAACGGTGAATTCCGCCTCGTAGAGACCGATGGGCAAGGCATCGTAGGCGACGCGGAAAATCGGCGCATCGTCGCGCGTCCGGACGGGGACGGAGCGTTCATCGACGGTCTGCCCGTCCGCATCGCGCACGATCAGCGCTCCCTCGAGGTGCAGCCCATCCGGGTCGCTGAGTTCGACTTCCAGTTCGGGCACCTCCCTGCCGACGAAGACGCCGCCCGGGCGGCTCGTCCGCAAGGCTGCACGAGGCATGCGATAGACGACGATATCGTCGAACCAGGCGGTCCCGTGGATGTCCTGGTGCCCTACCTCATGCGGAGCGGGCGGCACGGCCCGCCAGACGCTTCGCTGGGCAAGCCACAGCGTCAGCCCCATGTAACGGGCGTCCGGATGCTCGCATCGGAAACGCAGCGTCAGGGGAACCCATTGATCCGAAGAGTCCGGCCCGCCGACCAATGCACTCTGCTGTTCGGTACCCGGCAGCAACTCGCCCTCGCGATCCAGCAGCGTGCTCGTGACAAACGCACGAGCGCTTCGCAGCCCTTCCGTGCGGACCCAGGCGACCACGAAATAATCGCTGTTGGGCCGTACCGCGATGTCGCGGCCCTCGTAACGGTACGCCAGCGATCCGCCATTCAGGTCGAGTCGAAAACTCGGCGGCGCCGTATGGCCCACCTCCGGATCGAACCGCCCTTCGAGATAAATGGGAAATCCACGCCCTTCCAGGTGCCGCCATCCCAGCGGAACCGTCCCATAATTACCGAACTCTCGTTCGTTGAAATCGAAAACTTTCAGAACACGCCGCAAGGCCAAGGGCGTCCGTTCGATCGATTGAGCGTCGGCTGTCGGCAGCGAAACCGCCTCATGCAGAGTTTCCTCGGCACAGACGCGCCCCGCGCATGCCGCGAAACACATCGCGGCTGCCAAGGCTAATCCCAGTCGCCGACACCTGCCCATCGCCGTCCTCCGGGCACCGCCCGTCTTTCGGCCGACGGCGCCCCATCCTCTTCGGCTGGCGCATACCAGCCCCGCGCGCGGATCCCCTCCGTTGGGGATTTATCGGCTGATTCGCAGCCTCGCGCCAATACGGATGCGATTGACAGGCCATCTGACAAAACTAAGATACTTCCCGACATGACAGAGTTTTACGACACCCGCCGGTACCTGACCCGGTTCGACGTCCGCCATACGCCCAACCTGTTCACCGATACCTGCGTCATCGGTAGCGGTGTTGCCGGCCTGCGCGCCGCCATCGAGGCAGCCCGTCACGGTTCGGTCCTGCTGATCAGCAAGGAACGCATCGAGGTATCGAACACCTCGTGGGCACAAGGGGGGATCGCGGTCGTCCAGAACGGGCAGGATTCGCTCGAAAGCCATATCGAAGACACGCTCGAAGTCGGTTGCGGCCTGTGCGACCGGGCGGCTGTGGAATGCATCGTGCGCGAGGGGCCCCACCGCGTCCGCGAACTGATCGACTGGGGCGCGATCTTCGACCGCCGCGGCGAATCGCTGCTGCTGGGGCTGGAAGGAGGCCACTCGGCCGCACGTGTCATCCATGCCATGGGCGACGCGACCGGCCGCGAAGTCGCCAATACGCTCATCCGCGTCGCCCGACGCGATGACGCCATCCAGATATTCGAGGACTGCTTCGTCGTCGACCTCATCGTGATCGAAGGCCGATGCCGAGGCGTGACCACCTTCCATCGCCATTTCGGGCACCAGGTCTTCTGGGCCAACCAGGTCGTACTCGCTTCCGGTGGAAGCGGTCAGCTCTATCGCGAGACGACCAACTCCGAGATCGCGACCGGCGACGGTCTCGCACTCGCTTACCGCGCGGGCGTGCCTTTGCGCGACATGGAAATGATGCAATTCCACCCGACGACGCTCTACGTGGCCGGCGCGACCCGCGCACTCATCAGCGAAGCGGTGCGCGGCGAAGGCGCCCACCTGACCGACCGCTCGGGCCGACGCTTCATGTTCGACTATCACCCGGACGGCGAACTGGCGGCACGCGACGTCGTCAGCCGTGCGATCGTCAACGAGATGGCCAAACAAAGCATCAGCTACGTCCACCTCGACTGCCGACACCTCGATGCCGAAAAATTCCGAAAACGCTTCCCCGGCATCAGCCGTCTCTGCGAGGAATTCGACATCGACATCAGCCGCCAGCCGATCCCCGTTCGACCGGCAGCCCACTACATGATCGGCGGCGTCCAGGTCGACACCTACGCACGCACAAGCTTGCCCGGCCTGCTCGCGTGCGGGGAAGTGACTTCCAGCGGCGTGAACGGGGCCAATCGGCTCGCCAGCAACTCCTTGCTCGAAGGGCTCGTCTTCGGTGCGATCGCAGGCCGGAACGCAGGAGTGGCCGCACGCGAAGCGGAAACGTTCGCACCGCCGGCCGCCATCAAAAGCGAATTCCAGGCGTCCACGCGCACCGTCCTGGACATCGGCGACGTGCGCAACTCGCTGACCAGCCTCATGTGGCGCAACGTCGGCATCGAACGCGATCAGCAGCACCTCGACGAGACGCTCGAGATCATCAGCTTCTGGGGCCGCTACGTCATGGACAAACTCTTCGACGACCGCCAGGGCTGGGAAACGCAGAACATGCTCACCGTCGCCCGGCTCATGGTCGCATCGGCCCGGTCGCGCTGCGAATCACGAGGCGTGCACTACCGCGGCGACCACCCCGAACGCGATCCGGCCCTCGCGCATCGCCATGTCGTCGTACGACGGGCGGACGACGGGCTCGACATTACGATCGCCTGACAGCCCCTCCTGCCGATCGCCCTCTTTCCCATGGATCGTTGCGAGCGGTTGACAGTCGTCACGATGCGCCCAATGATGCCGCTATTACGCCTGCCCAAACTCATTCAGAAGGAGAGTTCAGCATGTCCCAGGACGCTCAAGGTCGAATGTCGAGGCGACAGTTCGTGGCGTCGGCCGCGACGGTGGCAGCGGCTACAAGTGCGTTCCCCTACTTCGCGCGGGGAGCGTTGGCCGATAAAACTCTCCGTATCGGACTCATCGGCAGCGGCGGGCGCGGCACGGGCGCGGTCCGGGACGCCTACAACGCCGACTCGAACGTCAAACTCGTCGCCATGAGCGACATGTACCCCGACCGGATCGAGGCCTCCGCGGAACGGCTCAAAGAGATTGTCGAGCTCGACGCGCGGTACCGCTTCGCCGGCGCGGACGGCTACAAGAAAGTCCTCGAGCAGGAACCCGACTACGTCATCCTCGCCACGCCGCCGAACTATCGGCCCGAACATTTCGCAGCCTGCATCGAGGCCGGCGCCCATGTGTTCATGGAAAAACCGATAGCCGTCGACCCCGTCGGCACCCGCGCGATCATGGAAGCCGGCGAAAAGGCCAAGGCCAAAAGACTCTCGGTCGTCGCGGGCACGCAGCGACGGCACAGCAACGTCTACCGCGAAACCATCCGGCGCATCCACGACGGGGCGATCGGCAAGGTACTGTCCGCGTGCTGCTACTGGAACCAGGGCCAACTCTGGTACCGCGAGCGCCAGCCCGACTGGTCGGAAGAAGAATGGATGCACCGCGACTGGGTCAACTGGTGCTGGCTGTCCGGCGACCACGTCGTCGAGCAGCACATCCACAACGTCGATGTCGTCAACTGGGTGCTCGGCACACGCCCCGAAAAAGTCCTCGCGATGGGCGGGCGGATGCGACGCGTCACGGGCGACCAGTACGATTTCTTCAGCTCCGATTTCACCTACCCCGACGGCATCCACGTGATCAGCCAGTGCCGACAGATCCACGGCTGCACGAACAGCGTCAGCGAGTACGTGCTCGGCGACAAGGGCCATGCCAACCCGGGCGGCTTCATAAGCACGATCGGCCAGATCGAGGTCGAGAACCCCAGCCCCATGGTCCAGGAGCATAAGCACCTCATCGAGGCCATCCGCAACGATCAGCCGATCAACGAGACCCAGAACGTGGCCGAGTCGACCCTCTGCTGCATCATGGCGCGAACGTCGGCCTACACCGGCAAGGAAGTGACCTGGGACGAAATGATGCAGTCCGACCTGGTCATTGCAAAGCCGGATTACGAACTGACGCCCGAAAACATCCGTGCTCGCATCCCCGTGCCCGGCGAAGAGCGCGCATAAAAACGCCGGACCGCAAGCGGAAGCAGAAGCACAATCAAAACCCCCGGTATCGACCGCCGAGGGTTTTTGTTTATCCAGGTATGTTCGTTCGAGAGAATGTTAATCAGCCTGTGTCATTCGGTGCATCCCGTCAGCGGGTGTCCGCCCTTTGGAACTCGACGACCCGTTCGTGCGGGTCGGTCGGATCCCGGTGCGAGCCGACCCAGGACCAGCCGCCCGCATCCGCGAAGATCTGCCGCACCGGCTCCAACTGCCCCGCACCGATCTCGGCCAGCAGCGTCCCACCGCCCCGCAGAACCCGTCCCGCCTCGGCCGCCAGTCGCCGATACATCGATAGGCCTTCCCCGTCCGGAGGAACGAGCGCTGCCTTCGGCTCATGTTCGCGGATGTGCGGCGGCAACTCCTGCCACTGCGTTTCGCTGACATAGGGCGGATTCGTGACGATCGCGTCGAACCCGCCCGCGGGCACCGCATCGGCTGACAGATCGAGCCCGTCAGCCTCAACGAGTCGCACGCGTTCGCCCAGGCCATGGCGCTGCACGTTACGACCCGCCACAGCCAATGCGTCCGCGGACACGTCGACAGCCGTCACCTTCGCATTCGGTGCGTAGCGGGCGATCGCCACAGCCACGCATCCGCTGCCCGCACCCAGATCGAGAACCTGAAACGTCCGTTGCGCGTCTTCGCGACAGAGGCTGATCATCCGCTGGGCGAGCGTTTCGGTCTCCGGCCGGGGGATGAGGACAGACGGCGTCACCTCGAATTCGAGCGAAAAAAACTCCCGCCGTCCCAGCAGGTAGGCGATCGGCGTGTGGGCGCCCGCCTTTCGGACCAGCTCGCGGAATGCAGCCCGCTGCTCGTCCGAGGGCTCTTCGTCGATGCGCGTATAGAGCTGGATCTTGGCACAACCCATCGCATGGGCGAGCAGCAGCTCAGCGGCCAGTCGCCCACCTTCCACATGACGGCCGGCGAACCAGGTCGTGGTCCATTCGAGCAGCCGCCGAATCGTCCATGCCTGATCTTGCTGATGCTGTTGTTCCGTGGTGCGGTCAACCATGCGCCCACTCTAGCAGTTCTACGCCCCGCGCCAACAGGGCCGTCGAGTTCAACAACCTGTCGTCGAGCCAACAATCTGTCGTCGGGATCAAACAGAAATCGACATAGGTAAGCCCTCGCAGGCTGTCCCTGTCACACCACCGGGCATACGGGTCCGTACCACGGCGGTTCGATCGGGTTGAGCGGTCAACGAACCGAGAGCAGGGGCAGACCGAGCG
>PWPN01000056.1 GCA_003557125.1 Phycisphaerae bacterium
CAGGCGAGCAACCCGTCCACCTTGAAAGCGGCGATCTTCCCCCCGCCGATGACAAGGGCGTCCCGTCCGACAAGATTCAATCCCACAAAATAACCGGGCATGGAATAGCGGTACCTCTGTCCAGCCTGACGTGTACGCACGCGCGTGCGCCCATTCAACGATACATTTTACGGCTCATCCAGGGGGAGCGGCGGCAACTCCTCGGGCATCGAATCAGGCGGTACCGGCTCTTTGGCCGGCGGGTCGCAAGGCGGCGGGCTTTGCGGATGGGGGACCCCCGCCGGCGTCGGTTCGTTGTAAGGCCCGGCAGCCGTCGGCGTGACCACGACCGGGGTGCAGGGCACTTCCCGCACGTGGACACAGCGCAGCAGGATCGCCAATGGAATCACCCGGCCGGCCCACATCGCGAGAATGACAACGATACAGCCTTGCACGGAAAGTCGAGGGGTCAACCCCATTGAAAAACCGACATTGCACGATGCACTGACCGCCTCGAAGAGACAGGCGAAAGGCGTCCCCGCCTCTCGATACACCAGCAATAAGGCAGTGACAGCCGAGATGATCACGAGAGCCGCGACCGCAGCCATTGCGATCGCCAGCACCTGCCAGCGCGCCCCGCCGTTTACGCTACGATGCTGTGCCGGCGAGACGACGGACGAGAAACACAGGCTCGAGCCGACCAGCATCAACACGAGCAGTCGCATGCCGCCGGCCGTCCCACCGAGATCCCCGCCGATGAGCATCAGCCCCATCAGGAGCAACCCGCTGGCCGGCGAGATGGAGTCCTCGTCGAGGCGCACCGTCTGGAAGCCTCCCGTTCGAGCGGCGACGCTCTGAAAAACGCTCGCCATCCACCGTGGGCTGCGATCGAGGCCCGCCAGCCTCTGATCATTCGCCTGCCTTACAGGCTGCTCGTCGTCCTGGAGTTCGTCGGGCGATTGCTCTGCAGGATGCTCGGGCGCTTCGCTGAGAATGAGTCGGCCGGGGATGCGATCGCGCGGATAACGGAGTTGCATGTCGGGCGTCGTCTCGAACCAGTTCAGCAGACCGGCCCCGAGCAGAATGATCAACAGCGTGACGGGCACGACGCGACGCGTGT
Organism: Phycisphaerae bacterium; assembly: GCA_003557125.1. Classification (GTDB taxonomy): domain Bacteria; phylum Planctomycetota; class Phycisphaerae; order UBA1845; family PWPN01; genus PWPN01. Next base: position 1,100 of record PWPN01000056.1, read on the forward strand.
AGCGCGAGAGCCGTCCGGCCCTGCCTCGATTGACGATCCTCCGCAGAAGCTCATAGATGACGGGCCCGCCGATCGAGCCGAGCAGCATCAAAGGCCCGAGTACCGCGTAGACGGCTGTATGCCCGCGGTAGTCGATGAAACTGTTGCGTGTCAGTGTCAGGCCGACGTTACCGAACGCACTGACGGCATGGAAGGTACTGGCCAGCCAGGGGTTTTGGGCGAGGACCGCATCCGGATCGGCAGCCTCATTCGCCAGAGGTCGCATCCCTGCGATCCCAACCAGTTGGAGAACGATCGCGATGATGAGCACGCTGTAAATGACCCGCCGGAGCGTACGCGGCGCGATGTCGTCCTCAGGTCGGCATCCACCGGCCAGGTAGCGCAACCGCCATCCGACGGTCGTTCCCACGATCAGCATCGCCAGCAGGCCGATCTCCATGAGCACGATGATCAGAACGTGACCGATGGGGCTGAACTCATAGCCGATCTCGCGCACCGCCAGGCCCGTACCCGTCAATGCAGCAGCGGCTGTGAACGTGCAGTCGAGCCAGTGACTGGACAGCTCGTAGCGGCTCTGGCCCGGATAGGTTTCATCCCATCGGGCCGGGTATGGCCCCTCCCAGCAGAGCGGCAGCGCCAGCAGCGTTCCCCCCACGAGGATCGCCAGCAATCCCGCGATGGCCAACCGCCGTCCCAATCGGGCAGCGCCGATGGGGTACTCGTAGAGGGACACGCGGTCGATAAGGGCGCCACATGCCACCCACAATCCCAGGCCGACCATATAGAGGACAGCCACGTCGAGCAGGGCCGCCTCGTGCTCGGGGTCGATAACCCATGCGATCAGCCCGGCCCCGAGCAGCACATAGTCCAGCCACCATCGCCGTAACCGCTCCCCGGCCAATCGCGGTGGAATCAGCAGGAGCAGTCGGCTCAGTACGAAAAGGGCCAGACTGGCCAGAAAGATCCAGCGGACCGCCTCGGCCGAGACCTCGGGCAGGCCTTCGATGCGATGGAACTGACCGTACCGGATCGCCAGTCCGGCCAGACCCACCAGTGCCGCCAGCAGCCAGAACCATCGGACCGAGAAGGGAAGTGAGGGCCTTTGAAACCGATTCATGGGTCGGCTCCTTGCGCGCCGGCCGACGGATCGCCTGCCCATCGGCCGCTCAGGGACGCATTGATACCGCCTTATCGCTTCTTTGCGGTCACTTGGGACCATAGACCTGATCGGGATCGAAGTCCCGTTCACGGCAGATTTTCCAGCCCGAGCCGTTGAAGTTCCGATAAAAGCAGCTTCGATAGCCCATGTGACAGGCCGCTCCGTGCTGCCTGACCTGGATGAGGATCGTGTCCATGTCGCAGTCGACGTAGAGGTTTTCGATCTCCTGCGTGTGGCCGCTGGATTCGCCCTTCATCCAGTATTTTTTACGGGAACGTGACCAGAAATGCGTCTTGCCGGTCCGGATCGAGTCGGCCAGGCTGTTCTTGTTCATGTAGGCCATCATGAGCACTTCGCCCGTGGCGGCATCCTGAACGATCGCCGGGATCAGTCCGTCTCCATCGTATTTCAGTTCATCCAGCCACGCCGACGCACTCATTTCGACTCTCTCCCGGAACGGTAAGCATGCCCCCCACCGGGGGTGTGATGATGGCACCCCCCGCGGGGGCGAATGACAACTGTATCACCCGACGTTGATGAAAGCTACCTTGTCGCGGAACCTTCTGCGAAGTTCGCTGCGCAGGCAACCGTGGTTCGGTTTGCTGAGATTAGGGTCCTCGGCGAGCAGCGCCGCCGCATCGTCGCGCGCCTGCATGAGCAGTTCCACGTCATCGACGAGACTGGCCACCCGCAGCTCCGGGTAGCCGTGCTGGCGCGTCCCGAGCAGTTCGCCCGGGCCTCGGATGCGCAGGTCCTCCTCGGCGATGCGGAACCCGTCGCTCGTCGCGCAAAGCACTTCGAGGCGCTGACGGGCGGTCTGGCCTCCCGAGTCGCTCATGAGCAGGCAGACGGAGGGCTTGCAGCCGCGACCGACACGACCGCGGAGCTGGTGCAGCGCGGACAGGCCGTAGCGTTCGGCATGCTCGATGACCATGACCGTCGCGTTGGGCACGTCGACGCCGACCTCGATGACCGTCGTGGCCACGAGCACGTCGAGCCGATGCGCGGTGAAATTATTCATGACCGCCTGCTTGTCGTTTTTCTTCATGCGGCCGTGCAGCAGCCCCACGCGTGCGCCGGGCAGCAGGTCGTGCCGCACGCGCTCGAGCTCGACGGTCGCTGCCTTGAGATCGAGACTGTCGGACTCCTCGACGAGCGGATAGACGATGTACGCCTGCTCGCCTGCGGCGATGCGCTGGCGCACGTGAAGCCATGCCTCGGCCTGGTCGCCTTCCCCCACGAGCCTGGTGAATATCGGCTGACGGCCCGGCGGCAACTCGTTGATCACCGAGACGTCGAGATCGCCGAATACCGTCATCGACAGCGTCCTCGGGATCGGTGTGGCTGTCATCACGAGATAGTGCGGCATCAGCCAGTCGCGCGAATCTCGGCCCCCGCCCGTTCCTCGGCCGCCCTGCGCCCGCGCCCCTTTCATCGTCGCGCGCTGTGCGACGCCGAACTTGTGCTGCTCGTCGACGATCACGAGTCCCAGGGACGCGAACCGGATGTTCTCTTCGAGCAGCGCCTGGGTGCCGACCACGAGGTCCATCCGCCCCGCCGCCACCTCGGTAAGGTAGCGGGCGCGATCCGCCCGCCCGGTCTTGCCCGTGATCAGGCAGCGTCGCACCCGGCTGCCGGCCAGGTACTTCTCGATGTTGTGAAAATGCTGCGTCGCAAGGACGGCCGTCGGCGCCAGAATCGCACACTGATGGCGATTGGCCACAGCCACGAGGGCGGCGTAGAGCGCCACGACCGTCTTGCCGCTACCCACGTCGCCCTGCAGCAGCCGGGCCATCGGCCTGCTCTGTTTCAGGTCGGCGACGATCGCATCCAGGGCACGGTCCTGGGCTTTCGTGAGCGGGAAGGGAAACCGCTTGCGGATGCGTTGGTCGATCAACGGGGTCGTGACGAGTTCCGGCGCACGCCCGTGCCGCTCTCCCCACTGCCGCTGAAGCGCGATGGCAGACTGCATCAGGAAGAGTTCTTCGTAGGCCAAGCGCGCACGGGCAGCCGCCAGCTGCGTTTCGTCGGTCGGGCGATGCATGCACGCGATCGCCTCGCGCCGGGGCAGCCATCCGCGCTCGCCCAGGACCGCAGGGGGCAACGGCTCCTCCACGGCCGGCAGTGCGTCGTCGAGGACTTCGCGCACCCATCGGCCGATCATCGCAGACGAGAGCTGTTCGCAGGCACGGTAGACGGGAACGAGCCGGGTCGTGTTCCACGTGGTCGGATCATCTCCACTGTCGAGCCATTCGACCGACGGATTGATCATCTGTGCCTCGTCGCGGTCGACGCCGACCTTGCCGTGCAGGCGAAGGATCTGGCCGGCCGCGAGACGATCCCGCAGGTAAGGCATGTTGAACCAGACGATGCGGGCACGGCCCGTCGAGTCCATGAGGTCGACCTGGAGCGACGAGTCGAGGCCGCGTTTGCGGATCGGCCGGAAACGCACGCGCTGCACCGCGCCGATGATCGTGGCCGGCACGTCGAGCATGAGGCTGTCGATCGTCTGCGGGCGATCCTGGAACTCGTAGCGGAACGGGTAATAGTGGATCAGATCGTACACGGTCTCGATGCCCAGGCCGGCCAACTGCGAAGCGCGGTACGGGCCTACGCCGCGCACATACTGCACGGGCTTGTCGAGACCTTCGGCGTACGCGCGCGGCGCAACCTTCACTGCCCGGCCCGCCTGCCTGGAAGATGGATGCCCTTCAGCCGGCATCCCTGGAAGCGGGCCCGTGCGCCCGGGCCGTCGTTCGATGTGTTCACCGGGTGGTACCATCCCTGACCGTCACGGAATGACCAGCCGCATGCCGACCTCGAGCTTGTCGGGCCCTTCCGTGAGCGTCGTGCGGTTGGCCTCGTAAATGCGTCGCCAGTTGCGATGCGTGCCGTAATACTCGCGCGAAAGCTTATAGAGCGTATCGCCCGGCCGCACCACGTGGATCCGGTCGGTACGGCTGGGCTGACCTTCCGCATAGTGTTCGCTCGGCTGAGGGGCATGCGACGGTGTCGTTCGGGCGTCCCGGACGCCCGTATCGACCGGCGGCGCGGGCTCCTCCGGCGAGGGGCGCTCGTCCGGAGCGTCGGGTTCTTCGGCAGGATCGGCAGCCGCCATCTCTTCCAATACCCCGAGGTCCCGCTCCTGTTCGGGCTCGGTGGCGACAGGCTCGGCCAACGGTTCATGGCAACCCATGCCGACCCAGGCCAGGGGGACCAGCAAAAACCACATCCATGCAGCGTGCTTGACCATTGACGTTCTCCCCTCGATGCACTCGGCTCTGATTTCCGGGCAGCCGCGAGGCCCCATCCCTGCGATGGGCCCGCCATTGACCCTGTCCCTCCGCACCTGCGCGATCATACCCCCGACCCGACTCAAGTCAACGATATCGCTGTGCCCCGCACGCGAGCCTGTCGAGACGGGCCTACGCACCGTATAATTTTCAATGAGGAGTTGCCCATGAATCACGGAGGGTGCCCGAAGTCTGCACGGAAATGCCCACGAAAGCTCCGGAAAACCCTCGGCCGCCCCGTTGCGGGCAGGTGATCGCAGGCGCCCCCGCGTACGAACGATAATCGAGCAATGAAAAAAGAACCCGTACCACCGAAGAATAACCGTCCCGAACCGTCCGCCGATCTTTCCGTCGAGCGACTCTACAGCCAACACTCTCGCAACTGGCGGGAGAACCTCTACGTCTACCCGGTCGTCAGTCGTCGAAGTGAGGGCGTTTCGATCGGGGTCAACCTGAACCCGGACATGGCCTGCAACTTCGATTGCATCTACTGCCAGGTCGATCGGACGGTCGAACCGCGTGTGCGCAGGGTCGATCTGGACCGTCTCACAGCCGAACTCGATGCGATGATCCGACTCGCCCAGGGTGGAGCGCTCTTCAGCGAGCCGCCCTTCGCCGACGTGCCGGCAAGGCTCCGCGTGGTGCGGGATATCGCCTTCTCCGGCGACGGCGAACCGACGGCTTCGCCGCAGTTTCCCGCAGCCGTGAACGTGGCAGCCGACCTGCGCAAGCGTTATGAACTGAGCGATGCCAGGATTCGCGTCATCACGAACGCCACGCTGCTGGCCCGACCGGCCGTCCGCTCAGCCTTGGCTGTCCTGGACGACAACAATGGCGAAATCTGGGCCAAGCTCGACGCGGGCACGGAGGATTATTTCCAGCTCATCTGCCGGTCTCGCGTCCCGCTGGCCACCATCCTGGTCAATATCCTGGACACCGCCCGCGTACGGCCCATCGTGATCCAGTCGCTCTGGATGCACGTCCGCAATCAACCGCCGCCGGACGACGAGATCGACGCCTACGCCGACCGTATCGAGGAGATCATCGCCAAGGGTGGCCGACTCAAGCTCGTCCAGATCTACACGACCGCCCGGATGCCGGCAGAGTCCTACGTGACGCCACTGTCGACTGCCCAGCTCGAAGCGATCGCGGCCCGCGTCCGAACGCGTGTGGATGTGCCCATCCGCGTGTACTGACTAAAATTCCTGGTTGGTGTCTCGGGTGGAACGGCCGCCACGGGGTGGTACGGGCGTCTCGCCCGTCGGGAGTGCAAACGCACTGGCGGACAAGCCGCCAGTGGCACCCATACGAGGGTTCATGCGCTGGCAGGAAGATCGCTCCCTCACGGTCGCGGCTCGG
>PWPN01000282.1 GCA_003557125.1 Phycisphaerae bacterium
ATTCATTATATGAACGGAACTAAGGCAATGCAATGGGCGCAGGACTGCACCTCTCACGCTTCCGCGGCATGAAGGCTCCATCAACAAGAGCCAACGGATCACCGGCTAGTCGAACGATCGCCCTGAATGCGCGTTCGAAATGCCGTCTGTTTTTTCGTTTGCACTTTCACACGTGCAGCGACACGGACCGCCCGCGCACAGCCCGGTGCCGGTTAAGGATCGGGCGGACGACCTCGCGCAGAAATTCACTGACCTGTTCGGGCGCTCGGCCCACGAAACGCTTCGGGGCCAGCGCGCTTTTCAGATCGATGCCGGCAAACGCCTCGTCGGCTGCGAGCCGTTCGATGAGGTCATTGGGTCGGCCGTGCAGTTTCACCTGGCGGGCCGCCTCGTGGGAATGGGTGCGAATGACCTCGTGGAGCGCCTGCCGATCGCCGGCTGCGCTTTTGGCTGTCTTGCCCCGACCGGTCGCGCGGGTCGTAGCCGCCATGAGGATCTCCTCGGTGGCCATGAAAGGCAGCTCCGCATCGACACGGGCCGCGATCACCTTCGGGTAGACGACGAGCCCGCGCGACACGTCCGTGACGATACGCAGGATACCGTCGACCGCCAGAAAACCCTCGGCCGAGACGAGCCGTTTATTCGACGAATCGTCGAGCGTGCGTTCGAACCACTGCTCGGCAGCCGTCTGGTACGCACTCGTCACGATCGAGATGACGTAGCGCGACAAACCCGTGACACGCTCGCACCGCATGGGGTTCCGCTTATAGGCCATCGCCGAGGAGCCGACCTGGCTCTTTTCGAAGGGCTCTTCGATCTCCTTGAGGCCGGCCAGGATGCGGATATCGTTGGCGAACTTGTGCGCGCTGACGGCGATGCCGGTCAATGCGGCTGCGATTTCCGCGTCGATCTTGCGGGTGTAGGTCTGGCCCGTGATCGGCTCGCAGGCTTTGAAGCCGAGCTTGCGCGCGACGGCTTTTTCGAGCCGGTCGACCTTGCGCGTGTTGCCCTTGAACAACGACAGAAACGTCGCCTGCGTGCCGGTCGCGCCACGGATGCCGCGGAACCGGAGGTCCGCGAGCCGCGATTCGATTTCCCGATAATCGCGCACGAAATCGTATGCCCACAGGCACGCCCGTCGGCCGACCGTCGTCAGTTGCGCCGGCTGAAAATGCGTGTAGCCCAGGCAGGGCAGCGCGCGATGCGTGCGGGCGAAGTCGGCCAGCGCGTCGATGACATTGACGAGCCAGTCGCGGATAAGCCCCAGGGCGTCGCGCGCGATGAGAAGGTCCGCGTTGTCGACGACGTCCATGCTCGTCGCGCCGAGATGGAGAATCCCCCGCGCATCGGGCGCGACGTCACCCCACGCGTGCAGATGCGCCATGACGTCGTGACGGAGCTTCTTTTCATAGTCGGCCGCCCGCCGCCAGTCGATCTTCTCGAGCGTCGACCGAAGCTGGTTGAGCTGTTTGCCGGTGATCGGCAAGCCCAGCTCGCTCTGGGCCTCGGCCAGGGCCAGCCAGATCCGCCGCCACGTGCGAATCCGGTGGGCGTCCCCGAAAAGTCGACTCATTTCCGGCGTGGCGTATCGTGTCACCAGGGGATTCTGATAAAATTCGCTCATGGAATGGGCCACCTCGTTTGGCTGCGTCTCGGACGCGTCCCGAAAGAAAAGAGCTTACCACCGGCCAGGGGCATGATACGACGTTATCGGCCCTGCTGCGAGCCCGTCGGCCATTTCTTTTCAATCGCTGAAATGCCGACCCGTCTGGGTTATAATGACCCCTTTGTCCTCGACGGGGGACTCTCGGCAGCGCTATGCTCGACGGAGCGGCTTGGCCTCCGGATACGTGCCCGGACACCAGAGACGACGATGACCCAGCCCACCGACACCCCGAAAACGGACGCCGCCTCGGAACTGGCTGCCTGGGCCGCCGACTTCGAGGCACCGCTTGCAGCGATGATCGAGCCGGGACCGGACGTCCCGCCTACGCTGGCCGAGGCGATGCGCTATGCTGTCCAGGGCGGGGGCAAACGGGTCCGGGCCTACCTCGTGACGCGCGTGTGCGAGTTGTGCGGGGGTTCGACCGACGACGCGCTGTCGGCCGCAGTGGCCATCGAATGCGTCCATGCTTTTTCGCTGGTCCACGACGATCTGCCGGCCATGGACGACGACGACCTTCGACGCGGTCGGCCGACCTGCCACAAGGTCTTCGGAGAGGCCATGGCCATTCTGGCCGGTGACGGGCTTCTCGCATTGGCCTTCGAGATTCTCGCCGAGCGCATGAGCGACCCGCGGACGAGCCGGTCGGCCGTGCTCGAGCTGGCACGGGGTACGGGCTGGGCGGGCATGGTCGGCGGGCAGGTCCGCGACATCGAGGGCGAGGGCGAAACTGTCGAACTCGCGCGGGTCGAGGCGATCCACCGCTCCAAGACCGCGCGACTCCTGGAAGCCGCAGCCCGACTCGGTGCGATCTGTGCGGACGCCGACGACGAACGCCTGAAGGCGGCCTCCGTCTTCGGGCACGAGCTCGGCCGGGCGTTCCAGATCGCCGACGACCTGCTCGATGTGATCGGCGATGCCGCCGTCGTGGGCAAAGCCGTCGCCAAGGACGCCGAGATCGGCAAGCAGACTTACCCGGCTGCCGTCGGGCTCGAAGAGAGCCGCCGCGCCGCCGACGAGGCTGCCCGCCGGGCGACCGCGGCGCTGGAGACCTTCGGGCCCGAGGCCGACGATCTCCGCCGTCTCGTGGAATTCGTCGTGAAACGTGACCGCTGACGTGATCGCTGACGTGACCGCCAAAAGGATCACTGTAAAGTTATCAACACAGCGTCGGCCGGGGGAGTCGGCGATGTCCGCTACGGGGGATCGATACTGCGATGACACTGCTTGACACCATCCGACATCCGAGAGACCTGCACACCCTGTCGATCGATCAGCTGACGCAGTTGGCCGGCGAGATCCGCCAGCGCGTCCTCCAGGTCGTAGGAAGCAACGGCGGGCACTTGGCCAGCAACCTGGGCGTCGCCGAGATCACGATCGCGCTGCACTACTGCTTCGACTTCGAACGCGACCACCTGCTGTTCGACGTGGGGCACCAGTGCTACCCTCACAAGCTCTTGACGGGCCGACACGATCGCTTCGAGACGCTCCGCAAAGCCGGCGGCCTGAGCGGTTTCCCCAACCCCGACGAAAGCCCGTTCGACGTCTTCAAGGTCGGTCACGCGGGCACCGCGATCGCCTCGGCCGTCGGTCTGGCCGAAGCCGACCGGATGCTGAATCGCGACGCGCGGACCGTCGCGCTCGTCGGCGACGCGAGTATCGTCAACGGCCTGTCCTTCGAGGGGCTCAACCAGGCCGGCCTGCTCAATCGCCAGATGCTCGTCGTCCTCAACGACAACAACTGGGGCATCGCGCCGAGCCAGGGCGCGCTGGCCGAGTATCTCGCGAAGTTCCGCACGAGCTCGCTCTACGAGGAGGTCAAGCAGCGCGCACAGAAAGTCCTGCCGCGCGTCCCGCTCCTTGGTAAATCCTTCTTCGACGCGCTCGACCACCTCAAGGAAGGGATCAAAGCCACCGTCTCGCCGAACCAGATCTTCGAGCAGCTCGGCTTCATCTACGTCGGGCCGGTCGACGGGCACGACCTGCCGCACCTGATCCAACTGCTCGGTCACCTGGCCGAGGTGCAGCATCCCGTGCTCCTGCACATCCACACGAAGAAGGGGCAGGGCGCGGACTTCGCCACAGCCGAGCCCGCCCGTTTCCATTCGCCGCGCCCGTTCGAGGTGCAGGCGGGCAAGGTCACGATCCAGGAAAGCAACGGCAGGCCGTGGACCCGTGCGTTCGGAGACGCGCTCATCGCAGCCGCAGAAAAGGACGACCGCATCGTCGCACTGACCGCCGGCATGCCGGACGGCACCGGCCTGGACAAGTTTGCCGCACGGTTCCCCGAGCGCTACCGGGACGTCGGCATCGCCGAGAGCGCAGCCGTCGACATCGCAGCCGGCATGGCCCGCGGCGGCCTGCGGCCCGTCGTAGCCATCTACTCGACCTTCCTCCAGCGCGCGTTCGACCAGGTCTTCCAGGAGGTCGTCCTTCAAGGACTGCCCGTCGTCTTCTGCATGGACCGAGCGGGCCTGGTCGGCGGCGACGGAGCCGTCCACCACGGCGCCCTGGACATCGCCTACCTCCGAGGCCTGCCGAACATGACGCTCATCGCGCCGGCCGACGGGTCCGAGATGGACGAGTCGCTGCGTTTTGCGCTGAACCACGACGGGCCGGTCGCCATCCGCTACCCGCGCGACATCGTGCCGGCGCCGCTGGGCCGACCCGAGCCGTTCGAGATGGGCCGTGCGCGCGTCCTGCACAGCGGGAGTGACGCCGCCCTGCTCGCTTACGGCTCGACGGTAGCTGCCGCGGTCGAAGCGGCCCGGACGCTCGGAGCCGAGGGGCTGTCGGTCGGCGTGATCAACGCGCGGTTCGCCAAGCCGCTCGATACAGCCATGCTCGGCAAGCTGCTGGCAGGCGAAAGGCCGGTGTTCACCGTCGAGGACCACTCGCTGGCAGGCGGGTTCGGCTCAGCCGTCCTCGAAGCGGCAGCCGCGATGCATTGGCCCACGCACCGCATCACGTGCCTGGGCATCCCGGCCGAGAAGTTCGTCGCGCAAGGCTCACGCGTCGCGCAATTGGCCGAGTGCGGGATCGACGCCGCCTCCATCGCCGACGCCGTCCGCCAACAGGTCCGCCAGCAGGTCCGTCAAGCGAACGACACATCCGACAAGGGCGACAAAGATGGCATCGGCCGTGGTGCCGACAATCGCTCGGACAATGGTGCCGAATGTGGCGCCGACAAGGGTACCGAGGATTCAAAACGCCAACGCGAACCCATGACAGCCCGGCCGCACAAAAGCAGCGCGAAGAGGTGAAGGCAGGTCAACGATCTGCCCTACCGCCCGCAGAACCCGCCCCACATGATGGCTGGTCAACGGCCTGCGACTGCTTCCTCTGCATTTTGTATGCATTTTTTGCTGGTCACGTAACTGCGTGCGCTATAATTGCCTTGATATTCGTTTGAAATCCGCAAAGAGAGGCCACGAGGTGTGGCCGACCAAGCTGCCGGTTATTTACTTCGCTATTTCCCATTATGGTGACATATGAAGGGACAACCTGAAAGGTTGAGTCTGTGGCTTTAATCAGATGTTGAACAGGGGTCCGGACGCGTTGGCATGGCGGAAATAGCGACAAAATTCGGGCGGTTCCAGCGAGGCAACGCATACAAGAAGAGGGGATAGGCATGGTAACCCAAACGACGCGTGTGAGTCTCACGGTGGTGACGCTTTCGTTTTTCACCCTCGTGGCGCAGGCACAGCCGCAGCCGTTCGTCTTCGAGAAAGTGATCGATAACAGCGGCAACTTCCAATCGTTCGGCCTGCCGGACCTCAACGATGCGGGCCAGGTCGGTTTTCTCGGCTACATAGCGGATGTGCCCGGGCTCTACATTCTCACACCCGGCCAATCGCCGCAGCTCGTTGTGGACACGACCGGAGACCTTCAAAGCCTGGATCTGTTTACCAAGATCAACAACGCCGGGACCCTCGTCGGCTTCGGGACGACCAATACGGGGTATCAGCGGATCTTCACCGGCATTGCCGATGGATCCACCACCGTCATCGCCCAGACGAACGCCACTTTCACATCGCTGGCTCCCGGCCCTTCCATAAGTGACGACGGGACGGTGGCGTTTCGCGGGGCGACCGCCGCGGAGGGCAACGGTATCTACACCCGCAACTGGCCCGATCCGGTAGTGGTCGTCGAAGACGAGACTGGATCGTTCGAAGCTTTCTTCGCACCGTTCATCAATCACCAGGGGGATATGAGCTACTTCGCCCGTTACAACGACGGCCCGGGGGCGGTATTCAACCACAGGGCCGACGGCACGCGCGTTCAGATCATTGACAACACCGGCAACTATTCCGGCATTCTGCCCTACTCGCCGCCGAACAGTCACGGGAGCGTGGCGCTGCGAGGGGTCCGCGCCGACGGTACGGGCGATGTGATTCTGAGCGGTGACGGAGATTCACTGAACGTCCTGGTCGATGACGGTAGCTACTTCCAGAGCCTCGTCAGCGATCTGGCGATCAACGACAATGGGCTGGTCGTGTTCAACCCGCGGTTGGCCTCCAGCGGCGCGATGGGGCTTTATTTCAACGACGGCCAGCAGGTACGCCGTATCGTCGGGCCGGGTGATCCCCTGTTCGGCTCGATCGTCAGAGACGTCTACTTCACGCACGCGCTGAATGCATCGAATCACGTCGCGTTCTTATACGTGCTCGAAAACGACGAAATCGGCATCGCCACCACGCAGATTCAACCGGAAGCCCCGGCGTTGCTCTCCGCTTACTCGGTGAAGACCCATGGGGCGGCAGGCGACCTGGCCATCCATCTTCCGCTGGACGGCGGCGGCTCGGAGCCCCGCACGGGCGGGCCGACGCGGATCGTCGTGACGTTCGACCAGGACGTTTACGGTTCCGGCGGGCCGATCCTCGACGACGTGTCGCTGTCGGCCGGCATCGTCGATGACGTGACGATCGATGGCAACGAGGTCACCGTGGACCTTTCCGGCGTCCCTGACGCGACAGTGCTGACCGTGACTTTCCCCGGTATCGTCAACGATGTGGGCCTGCCCAGCGAGGATGAACTGTGCATCCGCGTGCTGGCCGGAGATGTGAACGGGGATGGGCTTGTCTCCGTTACGGACATGGTGGCTGTCCGCAATATGCTGAATCAGCCGGTGACGGCTAGGAACTGTCACATCGACGTAAACGCTGACGGCTCGGTGTCCGTGACGGACATGGTGGCTGTCCGCAACAACCTGGGTGCGTCTGTGGGGAACTGCCCGTAAGCGCGG
>PWPN01000287.1 GCA_003557125.1 Phycisphaerae bacterium
CAACCCCGCCTCTTTACCGACTCCAATCCCCTCGTCTATCGCCGGCCACCGATCCTGTCCGCTTGCCTGACGTCGAACTGCTGCTCGTCACGCGCGACCGATCAGCCGCCCCTCTTACGCCCGCCCGTGTGCCCCTTGAAGATCCGGGTCGGGCTGAACTCGCCCAGCTTATGACCGACCATTTCTTCGGAAATGAACACCTTGTGGAACCGGTTGCCGTTGTGGACCTCGAAGGTCATGCCAACGAACTCGGGAACAATGGTGCACCTCCGCGACCAGGTCCGGATCGGGGCGCGTTCGCCGGTCTGCCTGGCACGAGTCACCTTGCGGAAGAGTTTCTCGTCGACAAACGGCCCTTTTTTCAAGCTTCTGGACATCGTCTTTCATCCATTTCGTCGGCCTGCCTGTCGCTTACGTGCCGGCCGTTAGCTGACGCTTACTTCTTCCTCTTCAATACCAACTGCCCGTAGCGTACGCTTCGGCGACGGCGCAGGATGCGTTTATTGGACGTCTTACGCGGACTTCGCGTTCGCCCGCCCTTGGCCAACAGGCCCCAGGGGCTGCAAGGATGCCGTCCGCCGGCCCGGCGACCTTCACCACCGCCCATCGGATGCGCGACGGGGTTCATGGACGTGCCGCGGTTGTGCGGCTTCCACCCCATGTGGCGACGCCTGCCGGCCTTGCCGTAACGGATAAGGCGATGATCCGCGTTACCCAACGCTCCGATCGTCGCCCGGCATTCGACGCGAACCTGCCGCATCTCGCCCGACGGCATGAGCAACGTGGCCCAGTCCCCTTCGCGGGCGATGAGTCGTGCACTGCCACCGGCCGCACGGACGAGCTTGCCGCCCTGGCCGGCGATCATCTCGATATTGTGAACGTCCATACCCACCGGGATCGACTTGAGCGGCATCGTGTTGCCGACCTTCGGCTCGACGCGACGGCCGCTCTCGACCTGATCGCCCGCTTTCAGGCCTTGCGGGGCAAGGATGTAACTCTTGACGCCATCCCCGTATACGATCAGGGCGATATGGCACGAACGGTTCGGATCATACTCGATCGCTTCCACCTGGGCCGGGCCAATGTCGTTGCGTCGCTTGAAGTCGATGCGACGGTACATCCGCTTATGGCCGCCACCCCGCCACCACGAGGTGATCTTGCCGTGATGATTGCGACCGCCGGTCTTCTTGAGCGGCTCGAGCAGCGCTTTGGTCGGTCGGCGCTTCTTGTCGGTCAACTCCGAAAAGTCGTTGACCGAGGAAGCCCGCCTTCCCGGCGAGGTCGGCCTGTAAATCTTTACGCCCATCTTCAGCCTTCCTCAGTGTCCTGGTGCCCCACAAGGGCCCTCACAAACTCAATACCCCACGACTCAGCGTTCTCACGACTCAGCGTTCTCAGAACAGATCAATGTGGTAATTCGGATCCAGCACGACGACCGCCTTCTTCCAGGATCGCGTCTTGCCTATGGTCATGCGATACCTGCGGCGTTTGCCTTTCCGTGTGGACGTCCGCACGCTGAGCACCTTCACGCTGTAAATCTTTTCGACCGCCTGGCGGATCTGGGTCTTGTTGGCGTCGGGATGCACTTCAAAAGTGTAGGCGCCCCCCCGGGCCGGCCGAGAGGTGCTTTCCGACCAACTCTGCTGGCTCTGGTGCGTCCCCTTCTCGGTCACCAGCGGCTTGATAATCGTGTGATACGTATCCATCGCAGAGCCATCTCCTACGGATCCGTTCGGCAACTGCTCTTACCGGTCTGGCAAGAGCCGCTCTTTCACCTGTTCTATTCTGCTCGCGGCCTCGTTACTGCACCGCTTCAATTTCCCACATCCGAGCGACTTCGTTCAGCCCGCCCGCTTCAGCCCGCCCGCTCTGCCCATTCCGCTCTGCCCATTCCGCTCTGCCCATTCCGCTCTGCCCATTCCGCTCTGCCTCGCGCATCACCCCTGTTCAGCCCGCCGTGGCAGATTCAGCCTGCGGCCGATAGGTGCTCGGGCACGCCAGCACATTGTCCAGCGCCTGCCGGGTGAAGATCACTTTGCGTCTCAGCAGGATCTCGTAGGCGTTCAGATCGTACACCTGGCGGATCTCGGTGCGGGGGATATTCCGACCGGATCGGTAAACCGCCTCGTTCGGGGCGTCGAGCGCCACGACACATCCGCGATCCGCATCGAGCTTTCGGAGCATCTCGACAAAAGACTTCGTTTTGATCTCATCGAAGGCCAACGGATCCACCACGATGACAGCGCCCGCTTTCAGCTTCGCCAGCAATGCGCTGTTGCGAGCGAGTTGCTTCATTTTCCGGGGCATCTCGCGTCTCACACGCCGCTGCTGCTTGGCGAAGGCCACGCCGCCGCCGCGCCGGATCGGCGTCCGCACATTGCCCATTCGGGCATTGCCGGTCCCCTTCTGGCGATAAAGCTTGCGCGTCGACCCTTCGACCATGCTGCGGCCTTTGGTGCGCGCTGATCCCTGCCGTTGGTTGAGCTGCCACCTCACGACGGCCTGCTTGAGCAGGTCGTAACGGACGTGGTCACCCAGCAGCGATTCATCCACTTGAATGGAGCCGGTCTGCTCGCCGTCCATGTTGTATACAGGCACGTCCATTATCGAACCTTCCGCCGACTTTCGCCGTCCTGCAAGACGTTTCGTAAATTGACGCTCCGCCTCGCTGCCTTACGTTTTTCAGTCTCGCT
Organism: Phycisphaerae bacterium; assembly: GCA_003557125.1. Taxonomy (GTDB): domain Bacteria; phylum Planctomycetota; class Phycisphaerae; order UBA1845; family PWPN01; genus PWPN01. Next base: position 2,694 of record PWPN01000287.1, read on the forward strand.
AACTTACGCCTGACCCACCTTACGTTTTCGACGTCTGCCCGCTCGTCCTGCTGCCGCCCGTTTGCCTGTCGGCTCTCATGTTCGCCACCGCGGGGGGGTCAGGATCGGGCCTTGGCCTGCCGTACGATCACGTAGCCCCCGTTCGGGCCGGGAATACTGCCCTTGACCAGCAGCAGATTGTGCTCCTTGTCGACCCGCACGAGACGGTGGTTTTTGGTCGTCCGGCGGACATCGCCCATCTGGCCCGCCATCTTCTTGCCCTTCTTGATGTTCCGTCCGGTGCCGAGGTTCGCGTGGCCGCCGATACTTCCGGGGCTCCGGTGCTTGCGTTCCGTTCCGTGCGAAGCAGGCTGGCCGCCGAACCCGTGTCGTTTCATCACGCCGGCGAACCCGCGCCCCTTCGTCGTTCCGATCACGTCGACGAACCGCACCTCGGCCTGCTCGAACGTCTCGACGGTCCAGACATCACCGGTCGCCGCCGCGGGAGGCTCGTTTGTACGAATCTCCCGGACGAACTTTTTCGGACCCGTCCCGGCTCGGGCCGCGTGCCCGATCAGCGGCATCGTCGAGCGATGGGGCTTGACGTCTTCGAAGCCGAGTTGCACGGCGTTGTAGCCGTCCGAGGTCGCATCCGCGTTCTTGACCTGCAAGACCGAGCACGGACCTGCCTGGATGACGGTCACGGGGACCATCGTCCCGTCCTCGTCATAGACCCGCGTCATGCCGATCTTTTTGCCCAACAGTGCCGCCGTCATGTCGACAGTTTTCCCTTCGGGCCGTTGGTCCGGCCCTTGTTGCCCACTCATTGCCGCGCGATCAAGCTCACGCGACCGCATTGTTCTTAACGATGAATTGGTTCGTGATAAGCCGACCGCCCACGTCCCACGACAGAGCACGCTCTACCTGGCTCCCATCGGCTGGACTCATCACCTTTCGAAAACCTGACGCACGGTTCGCCCCGGCTTCCTGCCTTCGAAGGCGCCCCCTGCCGCCGACTTCCACGCCTTTACGATCTCAGGCTTTGCCTGCGCGATCAGGCTTTGCCTGCGCGATCAGGCTTTGCCTGCGCGATCAGGCTTTGATCTTCACGAACACGCCAGCCGGCACGACGAGCCGGTTCAATGCTTCGACCGTCCGAGCGGTCGGTTCGTAGATGTCGATCAGACGCTTGTGCGTCCGCATCTCGAACTGCTCGCGCGACTTCTTGTCAATGTGCGGCGAACGCAGAACCGTATAACGTTCGATCCGTGTCGGAAGCGGCACCGGCCCGCGTACTCGGGCGTTGGTCCGCTTGGCGTGATCCACGATCTCGCGAGCCGACGCATCCAAGGATCGCGGGTCATAGGCTTCCATTCGAATCCTGATTCGCTCACCACCCTGCATCGTGTTCCCCTGGCGGCTCTGCCGCCTGGACAGCGTTCCCCGGATCCTCGTTTCGTCTACCAGCCCGGGTGCGTCTCGCACCGTAAGGCCTGACCGCTATCAGCCGACATCACCGGCCACTCGCCTCGGGCTGGTTCCGCCTGCCCGCTGCCGGATGCGGCGGGAATTCCCGCAGATCGGCAGAGACTTGTAAGTGTACCAGCACTGCGCCGGCTGTCAACCTGCTTAGGCCAAAGAAAATTTTTCGATGCCTTCGAAGGCCGCCGAGGCACCGTCACAGGCCCCAGCCGCCCAGACACGCCTTATTTCAGGCCTGCGAAGGCGTAAACGACGGATTATACCAGAGAGAGGATGGATGCTGCAACATCAGCCGGCACCACGGCATAGTGTGACGGTTCCATACTCCAGCCGCCACGCCCCTGCGTCAGGCTTCGCAGGTCCGTCGCATACCCCAGCATCTCCCGCAGGGGCACCTGGGCATCGATCACCCGGCGGTCACCCCGGAGCCGGGTATCCGTCACCACGCCCCGCCGACGCGAAAGATCGCTGCTGATGCCCCCGAAATAGGTCTCCGGCACGACGACCTGGACCTTCATGATCGGTTCCATCAGTGCCGGGCGAGCCGCCTCGGCCGCCCGGTCGAACGCCCGCCTGGACGCGGCATCAAAGGCGACCTCCGTACTGTCCACCTCGTGGGCATGGGCTTCCAGGACCGTGACTTTGAGATTCATCATCGGATTGCCGGCCAATACGCCCGTCCCGGCCGTATCAAGGACACCCTGCTCGACCGCCTCGGCCAAGTGCGTCGGAAGGGCCTCTTCGGGCAGGTCGTTCACGAAAAGGATGTGCTCCTGGCCCTCGGCCGGCTTGTACGGCTCGACCCGCAGTTTCACCCGTGCGTAATGCGTTCGGCCGCCGATCTGACGATTGAATTCGTCCTCGCCCTCGCCGGCTGCACTCACCGTTTCCCGATAAGAAACCCGCGGCTTGCCGACGCGGACACCGACGTTCCAGGAGCGGCGGAGACGGTTGATCAATACCTCGAGATGCAGCTCGCCCATCCCGCTGATGAGCGTCTGGGCAGTCTCTTCATTGACGCGATACTGGAACGTGGGATTCTCGCGTGCGAGCATGCCCAACGCATCGAGGAGCTTGTCACGGTCGGCTGACGACTCCGGCTCGATCGACATCGAGATGACCGTTTCGGGGAACTCGATCCGCTCGAGCACGATGGGCTGTCGGGCATCGCAAAGCGTGTCCCCGGTCAAGGACTCCTTCAATCCGATCACTGCCACAAGTTCGCCCGCCTCGGCACGATCCAGTTGCTCGCGTCGCTTGGCGAAGATACGGAACATACGGCTGATGTTTTCTTTGCAGCCTCGGGCGGGATTGAACACGCGCGAGCCGGCCTTCAGCGTGCCTGAATAGACCCGCACGAAATAGAGGTCCATCGGCTTATCGGCCACCACCTTGAAAACATAAGCTACGAGCGGGGCATTGGAAACGCACGGGCATTCGACGGACTCTTCCTTCGTAATCTCGGGCGTTTTTTTCTTGGCACGCCCCCCCGCGGCGACCTGCTTGACGCCGGTGACAGCGGGAAGTTCGAGGGGCGAAGGCAGATAGTCCAGCACGCCGTCCATGAGCCGATGGATCCCGACGCGCTGTAGGGCCGACCCGCAAAAGACCGGCTGAAGCTTATTGGCCAACGTCGCGGCCCGCAGGCCCGCTTTGAGTTCCTCGTTGGTAAGAGGCTCATCGTTGATGTACTTCTCCATCAACGCTTCGCAGGTCTCGGCTACCTGCTCCTCGAGCCGGTGGCGGGCGCGTCGGGCAGCGTGTTCGAGCTCGGCCGGGATCGGCTCCTCGCGGCCCGATGTCCCCTGCCGGCCCTCCGTGTAATAAACCGCGCGCATCGCGACCAGATCGATCAACCCCTCGAAGAAACTTTCGGCACCGATGGGGATCTGGACGGCGGCAGGCTGGGCGCCGAGCTGCTGGCGGATCGAATCGAAGGCTGACCCGAAGTCCGCGCCGATCTTGTCCATCTTGTTGATGAAGCACAGCCGCGGGACGCGATAGTGGTCCGCCTGGTGCCAGACGGTCTCGGACTGGGCCTCGACGCCCTCCTTGGCATCGAAGACGGCGATCATGCCGTCCAGGACGCGCAATGCCCGCTCGACCTCGGCTGTGAAGTCCACGTGACCGGGCGTGTCGATCAGGCAGATCATGTGATCGTGCCAGGGGAAGCTGACGGCCGCCGAGTAGATCGTGATGCCGCGCTCCTGTTCCTCCTGGTCGAAATCGGTCACCGTCGTGCCGTCGTCGACGAGCCCCATCTTATGGGTCTTGCCCGAAAAATAGAGCATCCCCTCGGTCGTGCTTGTCTTACCGGCATCGATGTGAGCAGCTATGCCTATGTTGCGCAACTTGGTCAGGTCGATCGACACCGTACGAAACTCCCGAAGACAGACTCAGTCGAAACCCCAGGAAACAGAAAGTCATCAAAGGATATCGTAGAACCGCATCAGGGGCCAGCAGTATACGATCTGGGGTTGAACCGTACCGGCAACCCTGAATCGCTCCGGCGAACCCGACACATGCGACCCATGACCTCAGGATACCGGCGGTGCATGCTCTTCCGCGGATGCCTCGACCACGAGCTGCTCGACGACCTCCGGACTCGGTCCGGCCAGCGTCGGCGGCCGGGATGCGAGCACGAACCATGCACCGGGCACCGCCCAGAGCAACTGGACGATCCGCCCCATGAACGACA